>NZ_LSMM01000024.1:0-71380 GCF_001566815.1 Marinobacter sp. Hex_13 | reverse complement strand
TACATTGAGCGGTTCCATAATCCCAGGATGCGACGTAGAGTTGCCGCTCAGGATCAGAAGCTGTCAGCCGTTTTAAAACCGTCCGTGGAAACGGGGTAGAACCCCTTCACAAATCAATGGAATAAGCACCAAAATGTCGCGCATTGCTTTCCACCCACACTCTAAGAGTCTTTCGTAAACTATCGGGTATTGCGCCAGTAATGAATCTCCTGCATTGCGGGTAGAATGGTTTCCGTTGAACAAACGATTAAGGATATATTCCGTGACGCTCTACACCGACACCCCGATGGGAAAGGCCGTACTGGAACTGGTAGAAAACCTCTCATATCTCTTGGCTGAGAAAGGAAACCCTCCCGGGACTTGTCGAGCCTATATTTTCGGCGGCTGCGCTTTGCATTTACACACCAAGGCTCGGGGCAGTAGTGACTTGGACGTTGAGTTGGAAGCCGCCAAGAAGGTTTCAATCGGGGAGCTCGTTCTGGAGCTGGACGACATCTTCTATGACGACCCAGATACCGGCCCGTCTTCAATTGTCTTGGACGAAACCTTCAATCCGACACTGGCCCCGCTGCACGAGCTCTACCAGGAAGAAGCCATTCGATTGAACCCAAACGATAACAGCTCGCCGCTCGAAGTCTATGTTGTACAGAAAGTGGACTTAGCTATTTCCAAGCTTGGCCGATATGGGGACCAAGACATCGACGATATCCATACCCTTTTTTCCCATGGCCTTGATATTGAGGAATTCAGGAAGCGAGCCCTCGAAGCTTCAAAATACTATGTCGGTAATGTCAGCACTTTGACAAGCCATATTGAGCACGTTATAAACACCTTCAAACCCTGACGTTTTTTGATCGATCATGAGCGCATTCTTGGAACTCTCCAAAAAAGGCTTATCTGATGCTAAGCCCCAAGAGGTGGTTCAAACTGCCTTGGAGCTTTGGCACAAGAGTTATTTGCCATCGTTGACCGGGCTTTCCGTTGAGAGCAAGCGCGTTGCCGGCTACCTGCTTGATCGGCTTTCACGCTTCAACTGCCTATCAGCCGAACAGAAAGCCAAACTCCAGGAAGTTGCTTATTCAGTTAGAGCTGATGTCCCCCATCGGGAGAGCCAGTTGAAGGTTGATTCCCTCGCCAAACAATGGGGCCTGGACTATGACTTGCGCCCATTCATGAAGGATTTACTTCCGCTCCAAACCAGGCATTTCAAACGTAATTTCGCGAAGCACAACGATGAGGCAGCCTGATTACACATGGTTGTCTACTTTTGGTCTAAGGGCTTGTAAGCCCGATACCCCTGTCCATTGGCCCCTTTCTTCACCGTAAAATACTCCGACCTCTCTACCAATAAATCAGAGAACTTCTTTGCCCCATAAGTTCTCGGGTCAAAATCCGGGCGTGTGCGCTTGAGGAATGAGCCCGCAGCGGAGAAGGTTGCCCATCCCTGGTCGTCCTGGGTTTGTTCCCAGGCCCGTTTTAACAGTGCCACTTCCTCGGGGAGCTTTTCCTGTTTCTTCCTCGGAGTTTCGGATTTGGCGGGCTCATCGGGCGCAATTTCTTCCGGGTACTCCAGGTTCTCGGTAAACAGGAAATCGTCACAGGCGCTTCTGAATGAGACCGGTGTCTTTTTCTCGCCGAATCCGAATACGTATATCTCGGATTCCCTGAGCCGGGAGGCCAGTTTGGTGAAGTCGCTGTCGCTGGAAACCAGGGCAAAGGCGTCAAACTTGGAGGAGTAAAGTAGGTCCATCGCATCAATAATCATCGATGCATCAGTGGCGTTCTTGCCTTTGGTATAGGCGAATTGCTGGATGGGCTGAATTGCCAATTCGTTCAGAACGGTTTTCCAGTTTTTGAGGCTGTCTATGGACCAGTCACCATACGCTCGCTTTACAACCACGTGGCCATGAGAAGACAGCTCTTCGATTATCAGCGGCAGCTTGGTCAACTGGGCGTTATCGGCATCGATCAGAACGGCTATTTTCTTGTGCTGCTCAAGATCCTTCAATGTAATTCTTCCTTTCTTGTTGCCACACACGGGAGAATACCTGCTTTTATCCTCTACCGCTCCATCCGCATAACTGCTGAGATAACAACGCTCATATTTGCGTCTAATATTCTCTGAAACCAGAATGACTTACATCATTAACACCACTGCCAACAGCGCCATTTTTCAGGGAACCGTCCATGCTTCTTTCGTTTCTGGCTATCGCCACCGGCCTCACCGTTCTGGTGTGGAGCGCCGGCAAGTTTGTTGAGGGTTCTGCGGCCACGGCCGGATACTTTGGCATGCCACCGCTGTTGATCGGCATGGTGGTGGTTGGTTTTGGTACATCGGCGCCGGAGATGGTGGTGTCTGCCCTTTCCGCCACTCAGGGGAATCCGGGATTGGCACTGGGTAACGCCTATGGCTCAAACATCACCAACATCGCCCTGATCCTGGGTATTACGGCGTTGATCAGCCCGATTGCGGTTCACTCGCAGGTGATGCGCAAGGAGCTGCCTATACTCGCCGCTGTGACGGCACTGGCAGCCTGGCAGGTGTGGGACGGCGAGCTGACGTTTGTGGATGCGCTGGTGCTACTGGGTGTGTTTTTCCTGTTGCTGGCCTGGTCCATCCGCCAGGGTATGACTCAGAAAAACGATGCCCTGGGCACGGAGGTTGCGGAAGAAATGAGCCATCGCTCCATGCCACTTCGCAACGCGGTGCTGTGGCTGATTGCGGGCCTGTTACTGCTGATCGTGAGCTCGCGGATTCTGGTCTGGGGCGCCGTTGAGTTGGCGCTTGGCTTTGGCGTAAGCGACCTGATCATCGGGCTGACCATTGTGGCGGTGGGAACTTCCCTGCCTGAACTGGCGTCGTCGGTTATCGCGGCGCGCAAGGGTGAGCATGACATTGCCCTTGGCAACATTCTCGGCTCGAACCTGTTCAACACCCTGGCGGTTGTGGGCATTGCCGGCACCATCAGCCCGATGGCGGTGGCACCAGAGGTGTTCTACCGGGATATCGCGGTGATGTCAGCGCTGACTCTGTCGCTGTTTATACTGGGCTATGGCTTTCGCGGGCCGGGACGGATTAACCGGTTGGAGGGCGGGCTTCTGCTCGCCTGTTTCGTAGGCTACACCGTCTACCTGATCTCAACCACGTTCACGTCCTGACCGGGCCTAGCCAAGCAGGCACTCCCGCGAGAGTTTCTGGCTGACTTCCCGGCGCTGTCGCCGCAGGCGGTTGCCCTGGTCGTTGGAGTACCCGGCCCGCAGTTGCTTCTGGATGCGGTCCAGCTTTTCCCGATACTCCTTACAGCGGGCGTTCTTACGCTCACGCTCGCGGGCTTCCTGTTTGTCGGATAACGTTCGCCCGCCACCGTTGCCCGCTTCCAGGCTACGATTCACCTGCTGGTTGATGGTGCTCACCCGCTTGCCCCGGGTGATGTTCTCCCGCATGGGAATCAGCGAGGGCGTCCTCAGCTCAACGCGTTTGTGTTCGCGTACACCGGGCTTTATGTCAGTAAAGTGAGCAACCCCCTGTTCATCAACCCAGGTGTACATTTTTTGGGCTGATGAGATGGCGGGAATAACGAGCAATACAAAGACTGCGGCCTGCCTCCATGGCATTGGTTTCCACTCCCTGTGGTTTGTGTGTCGGCGCGGGCATTATAAACAAAACCGCGTGCGAGTGAGAGGGCCAGTATGACGGCTGGCCCACAGATCAAGCATCCAGCAACTCAATCCAGTGTTGAACTGGCACCTGAGCCTTGGTTTCCAGATGCATCTGACAGCCAATGTTGGCGGTGACGATGCGGTCAGGATTGTCTACAGTCAGCGCCTTGAGCTTGTTGTTCAGCAGGCGCTGGCTGAGCTTGGGCTGGAGGATGGAGTAGGTACCAGCAGAGCCGCAGCACAGATGTTTTTCCTTGGTTTCAGCCAGATCAATGCCGGCCTTACGCAATACCTGATCTACCACGCCGTTTTGCTGCATGGCGTGCTGCAGGGTGCAGGGGCAATGGAAAGCGACCTTACCGGCTCCCTGGGGTACCTTCAGTTTTTCCAGGTCCTGTTTGAGCAGGAAAGCGCCTAGGTCAATGGTCATGTCGCTGACTTTCTGCGCCTTGGCGGCATACATCGGGTCATCCTTTAGCAGATGGCCGTACTCCTGAACCATCGCCCCGCAACCGGAAGCGGTCATGATGATGGCCTCAGCGCCAGCTTCAATCGCGGGCCACCAGGCGTCGATGTTGCGGCGCATGGCGTTGAGGGCTTGATCATGTTCCGAGAGGTGATGGTTCACCGCGCCACAGCATCCGGCTTCCGGAGCTTCCACCATGGTGACACCCAGTTTGTAGAGCACCCGGGCGGCAGCGGCGTTGGTGTTCGGCGTGGCGGAGGGCTGAACACAACCGGCAAGGGCCAGCACAATGCGGTCGTGGCTGGCAGCCGGCCAGGGGCTGGCCTTTTTTCTGGGCGGTACTTTGGTGCGCAATACGGATGGCAGTACCGGGCGGAACAGTTGGCCCATGCGTAGCAGGAAGCCGAACAGTCGACGGTTGGGAAGTACCCGGGCCAGCGACCAGCGTATCCAGCGCTCTTTGGGTGGCCGTGGCATTTCCTGTTCCATCAGGCCTCGGCTGATGTCGACCAGGCGGCCGTATTTCACACCGGAAGGACAGGTGGTTTCACAGCTGCGGCAGGTGAGGCAGCGGTCGAGGTGTTCACGGGATTTTTCGGTGACTTCTTCGCCTTCCAGGAACATTTTCATCAGGTAGATGCGGCCGCGGGGGCCGTCGCGTTCGTCGTTCAGTTCCTGGTACGTTGGGCAGGTGGCGGTGCAGAAGCCGCAATGTACGCAGGCACGCAGGATGGATTCGGCTTCCTGGCCTTCTGGGGTGTTGGCGAATTGTTGGACTAAATTGGTTTGCATTGTTTACCTGCTTTTTTGATTTGGAGCACAAGTGAGCGGTAACCCCTTTTCTGAAACACGCTCCTTCGGCACATCCATGTGACGCTTGGACTCCGCCATCCATGGCTCCGTACAGTTTCAGAAAAGGGGCCACCACTCACTTCCCCGGCATCTCAGAAGGCCCGCTCAGTTTCCTGTGAGATACCGGAGCTGATTGTTACAACCAGCTATAAAGTCGGCCCGGGTTAAAAATACCGTCGGGATCAAACGACTTTTTCAGCCGTTGCTGAATTTCTTTTAGCGCCCTCGGCTGGTGGTGCATTACCTCATCGGTGCGATCCCCGCCGCGGAACAGGCTTACCTGGCCGCCGGCGCGTTGCGCCATGGTTTCCAGTTTGGCGATGTCGGCTTCGCCCCGATACCAGCGCTGGGAGCCAGCCCAGTCGATCAGCCAGGGGCCGTCGAGGTCCGGGTTTTCGGCGGTGGAGCCGACGGAGAAGCGCCAAAGCGGTTCATCACCGGCAAAGAATTCGTGCTGCATGTGTTGTAGCTGTTGCCAGAACTGGTCACCCTGCTCCATGACTTCACCGGACCACTTTTCGGCGGTGGCCTCCACGGCGGATTTGGCGCCAGCGAGGCGCAGATAGACTTTGCCGTCCACCCAGGCAGCACCGGTGATGGGCTTGGGCTCTTTGGCGCGGCTGTTCATGTAGTGAATGACTTCGTCCATCGCCACGTCCTGCACCAGGGTGAGAGACATCGCCGGTTTGGGCATGACTTTGAGGCTGATCTCGGTGATCGCACCCAATGTGCCCATGGCACCGGCCTGTAGCCGGGAGGTGTCGTAGCCGGCCACGTTTTTCATTACCTGGCCGCCAAAGCGCAGGTGTTCACCTTTGCCGTTGAGCAGGCGGATGCCCAGCACCTGGTCCCGTACCGAGCCGGACCAGGGCCGTGCGGGGCCGGAGAGGTTGCACGCGAGCGTGCCACCGAGCGTGGAACCATCACCAAACCTGGGCGGTTCGAAGTGCAGGCACTGGCCTTCTTCGGCCAGGGTGGCTTCGATTTCCGCAAGGGTGGTGCCGGCACGTGCGGTCAATATCAGTTCCACAGGATGGTATTCAACGATGCCTGTGTGCTCGCCCATGTTCAGAGAGCCTGCATCGGCGTCGGCGGCCCGCCCCATGAAGGCCTTGGTGCCACCGCCTTCGATATTCAGTTTCTGGCCCGTCTTGCGGGCCTGGAGAACCTGCTCCTGCAGCTTTTGAGACAGATCAGCCATGCGCCGCGTCCACCGTGTCGTGCTTGTGTTGTTTGTGCTCGAGCGAGCGGTATTCCTGACAGAAACGCAGGGCGGGAACGCCCTTGCCAGGGTTGAGAATACCAGCCGGGTCGAACGCCGCTTTGACGTCGTGGAACTGCTGCAGTTCCTCGTCGTTGAACTGCACGGCCATCTGGCGGATTTTTTCCACACCCACGCCGTGTTCACCGGTGATGCAGCCCCCCACTTCCACGCAAAGGTTGAGAATGCTGCTGCCAAAGGCCTCAGTGCGCTCAAATTCGCCGGGCACGTTGGCATCAAACAGGATCAGCGGGTGCAGGTTGCCGTCGCCGGCGTGGAATACGTTGGCTACCCGCAGGCCGAATTCTTCGGACATTCTCTCCATTTCCAGCAACACGTGCGCCAGATGCCGACGCGGAATGGTGCCGTCCATGCAGTAGTAATCCGGCGAGATACGACCCACTGCCGGGAAGGCCGATTTACGGCCTTTCCAGAGCAGCGCCCTCTCCTCTTCGCTCTGGGAGGTTTTGACCGAGGTAGCGCCCAGTTTTCGGAACACATTCTCGGCCTGTTCGATGTGTTCATGGACTTCTTCCTCGGTGCCGTCCACCTCGCACAGAAGCAATGCTTTCGCCTCGCGCGGGTAACCTGCCTGGGCAAAATCGTCAGCCGCGATAATCGCATGACCATCCATCATTTCCAGGCCGCCGGGGATGATGCCATGGGAGATAATTCCGCCGACGGCATCGCCGGCTTTCTGCACACTGTCGAAGCCGGCCATCACCACCTGGGCTATCTCCGGTTTCGGCAGCAGTTTTACTTTCACTTTGGTGACGATGCCCAGCAACCCTTCAGAGCCGGTCATCAACGCCAGCAGATCCATTCCACAGGCGTCCAGAGCGTCGTTGCCGACGGTCACCCGGTCTCCCTCGGCGGTGATCATTTCCACGCTGAGAATGTTGTGAACGGTCAAACCGTATTTCAAGCAATGCACGCCGCCGGAGTTTTCCGCCACGTTTCCACCAATGGTGCAGGCAATCTGGGAGGAAGGATCCGGCCCGTAATAGAGACCGTACTGGGCAACCTCCTCGCTGATCGCCAGGTTACGCACACCCGGTTGCAGTAAGGCCGTTCGCGCCAGCGGATCGATGTCCAGGATGCGGTTGAACTTGGCCAGCGACAACACCACGCCTTCCTTGTGCGGCATGGCACCGGCACTCAGGCCGGTTCCGGCACCACGGGCCACAACCGGCACTTCGTGCTCGTTGCAGATGCGCATCACCCGTTGCACCTGTTCGGCGGTCTCCGGCAGCACCACGAGCATTGGCATCTCGCAGTACATCGACATACCGTCGCATTCATAGGGCTTCATGGTTTCGTCATCGGTAATGACGAAGTCCGGGTCTATGAACGCACGGAACTGTTCCGCCAGCTCCGCTGCGCTGATTTTCGGTTTGCTGTTCATATCATTCTCTGGGAGTCATGGCTTTCAGTGAGACAGCCATCAACCGCGTTTGGTTTCAAAGTGATCAATCCCTGCCTGGGCACAGTCCATATCCTGTTGGGGGGTGCCAGAGCTGATACCGATACCGCCAACAACCTCGCCATCGACCATCACCGGCAGGCCACCACCGACAGAACTGATACGCCCACCCACTTCAGTATGGATGCCGAAAGCCAGCTTGCCGGGTACGTTCACGGCGTTGTAATCGTGTGTCGCCTTTTTCGCCGCTGATGCGGTGAAAGACTTGTCCTGGGCAATGGTCACGCTGGTGATCTTGCCGCCGTCCATGCGTTCGAACGCGATCAAATTGCCGGACTCGTCGGTGATGGCGATACACATGGGTACGCCGATCTCGCGCGCCTTCTCCGCCGCACCTTCGATGAGTATTCTGGCGTCCGCCAGATCAAGTCGTTTAACCGTCAACATGAGCAATTACTCCTCTTTATTAGCCATAAACCAGATTGGGCAGCCAGGTAACGACGCCCGGAATGAGCACACAGATAAACAAACCGAATGCCTGAATAGCAAGAAATACCAGGGACGACTTGAAGATTGTGCCCATGGTGATATCCGGCGGACACACGCCCCGAATGTAGAAGAGTGCGTAGCCGAACGGCGGGCTCAGGAACGACATCTGCATGTTCACCAGATAGAGCACACCAAACCACAGCACCACGTCCTCACCGGGCACGGCCGGGAAACCCAGCAGGCCAGGGAATTCCAGCGCCTCGACAATCGGAATGAAAATGGGCACAGCCAGAAGCAGAATACCCACCCAGTCAAGGAACATGCCCAGCACCACCAGCAGCACCATCAACAACAGCAGAACGGCGTAGGGCGACAGACCAATACCGAGGATGGTTTCGGTAATGAAGTCCTGACCACCCTGCAGGATGTAGAACCCGACAAACACCGATGCACCAAACATGATCCACAGCACCATCGCCGAAGCCTTGGCGGTGGTGACCGACGCATCACGCAGTGTGGCGACAGAGAATACCTTGTGTTTCATGGCCACCAGGATCGCCCCGAAAGAACCGATACCGGCCGCCTCAACGGGAGTCGCAACACCGCCAAACAGCAAGCCCAGCACCAGGAATACCAGTACCAGTGGGGCGATCAGGTCTTTCAGCAGCAGGAGTTTTTCCTTGAGGCCAATCCGCTCTTCCTCCGGCACTGGCGGCCCGAGTTCCGGATTGAGCCACGCGCGGGTACCCACATAAATCACGTACAGGCCAGCCAGAATCAGCCCCGGAATCACTGAGCCCAGGTACAACTCACCTACTGACTGCTGCGCCACAACCGCATAAAGGATCGCCAGGATGGAAGGCGGGATCAGGATGCCCAGTGTGCCCCCGGCCATGATCGAGCCCAACGCGATCTTCTGGTCGTACCCGCGTTTGAGCATCGCCGGTAGCGCAATAATGCCCATAGTCACCACAGCCGCACCAATAACCCCGACCATGGCGGCCAGAATCGTGGAGGCCAGTATGGTGGCAATGGCCAGGCCGCCACCCAGGCCGCCCATCCACTTGTAGACCACGTTGAACATCTCTTCGATCAGGCCGGCCCGTTCCAGCATGGAGGCCATGAAGATGAACAGGGGGATCGCTGCCAGGTCCGAGTTGGTCATCATCGGGAAGATCCGGCTGGGGATGATGTTCAGCATCATCGAGTCGCCCACCAGATAGATAAACGCCACGCCCAGGCCACCGGTCACAAAGGCCAGCGGCAGCCCCATCATCAACAGCACCGCCAGGGAGCCAAACATGATGTAGGTCAGCGGACCAATCTTCACGTCCGACAGCATGCCGGAGAGCTTGAACAGGAATTTTTCGTCGCTCCAGGGGTCGTAAAACAGGATATTGATGACTTCCACCAACACGACAAAAGCAAGGGCAATCGTGGCGATGATCATCAGCCAGGTGCCGAGCTTGCCGATCAGCGAACCCGTGCCCTGGTTGGTCATGGTTTCTGTGCTCATGCGTGTTGCTCCCGGCCGAGTTTAATGAAGATAGTGATGTCCTTGAGCAGTTTGGACAGGCCCGCCAGGAACAGCAGCGTCGACCCGAGGAGCATAACGCCCTTCACCGGCCAGTACTGAATGCCCCATGTCTCAACGGTTCGTTCGTCCATGGAATAAGAGTTCTCAAGGAAGGTCCAGGAGGTAATCATCAACGCAATCGCGAACATGAAGAAGAACATGGACGTGAAAATATCCATGCCCACGCGGCCCCGAAGTGGCAGGAAGTTGTAAACCACGTCAACCCGCACATGGGCACCGTGAAGCAATGCAAACGCACCCGCCATCAGGTACTGCATGCCGAACAGTAGAAAACTGGCCTCGTGTACCCAGATGGTGGGCTGGTTGAACAGATAGCGCATCACCACTTCGAAGAAATAGAACACCACCGCGTTCACGGTCCAGAAGGAAATAAAGACACCGGATTTCTCGCTGATCCAGTCCACCGCCTTGGTGAACCAGTTATTCGCATCACTGTAATCAACGCTTTTTTTCAGTTCCGCTTCAATCTGTTGAAGCTTCTGGTTGGCCTCGGCATTTTTGTCGATGGCTTCCACACCCCGTTGGGACAACCAACGGTCCAGCGCCATCATGATCAGCGGCATAACCGCCAGCCAGCCCCAGTAGAACCAGTGAGGCAATACAAAGCCGAACGCACTCAGGTCAGACATGTTTTATCACCTTTAATCACAGAGCGGGGAAGGCAGCGAGCGTGCCGTCGGCGCACTCCCTGCCTTCCCCGTGATCGGTTTATTATGGTTTTGCCGGCTTACATGCCTTTGATGTCTTCCTCGTTGAGGTAGCCAACGGTCTCGTTCATCATGTACTCAAGCTGGATATCCAGAATCGCCCTGGCATCCTCGTTCTTTCCGGCCCAGTTGAACCAGATCGGGATCGCAGCCTTCCGGAACTTTTCCAGGTCTTCCTGGCTCAGACGTGTCACCTTCGAGCCATCCTCTTTGAACTTCTCCATCGCTTCGATGTTGCGCTTCTGAATGGTCAGGTAGTGCTTCTGTGAGTAGATGCGAACCTCGTCCTCAACCAATTGCTGAAGCTCTGGGTCCAGCGCATTCCACGCACGCAGGTTGACGGTCAGGTCCATCAGGTCCACCGGCTGGTAGATGGACATAACACCAGGAGGCCCGAACATGATGTAGTCGGTCACCTGGGAGAAACCCAGCTCGTAGTTCACGGCAGGGCCGACGTAGTCAGCAGCGTCGATGGTGCCCTTCTCCAAAGCCGGGAAGATATCCGAACCCGGCAGGCTCACCGTGGACACGCCAAACTGCTGGAACACCTCAGCGACCATGCCGCCAGGCACACGCATCTTCATGCCTTCCATATCTGCCAGGCTGTTCACCGGCTTCTTGGAGTGAATGATGTTGGCGTCGTGTTGAATCGGGCCCACGTAAAACAGACCGAATTTCTTGTAGATCTCACGGGTCTTTTCCAGCATGCCCATGGAATAGAACATGATGTCCCACTGGTGCGGCTGATCGGGACCGGCCGGGTAGGACGACAGGAAAACGGAGGCCGGAATCTTTCCGGACCAGTACAGGGTAAAGGGATTCATACCCTGCAGAACGCCGTTGCGCACCGCCTCGAAAAGGGCGTTGTTATCCGCGGCAACCGATTTGGCCGGGTACGGCTTGATGATCAGCTCGCCACCGGATTTCTCCTCCATGCTGTTGGCCCATTCCTCGAACAGGTCATAGCCTACGGTGCCAGCGTCCCATACTGATTGAATCTTCCAGGTGGTTGCAGCCTGGGCCTGGCCAGCGCCTGCAATGGCCACACCGCAGAAGGCAGCGGCAAGTGCGAATGACTTCAGGAAACCTCGCCGCGGGGCAACGTTTCCAGACTGCGTATCCGGAGCGCTTAATTGCTCGCTGTTCTTGTTGGTATTCATCGCCACATCTCCGTTGACATTGTTTTTATCGGGGTCACGTCAACACCAGCAACAGCTGGCATTAGATCGATATTCGTAGTCCTGCCGGGTTTAGTCCAGAAAATTGCCAACTGGTCAGACCAGTTTTGTAAATGCCCGATAGACGAAAACGCTGTAATGAGCCATATTTACTGGTCCCGAAAGGGTTTCTTTAATTCAAGGCACGATAAAAACAACTGGTCCGACCAGTGACTCCTGGCAGGAAACATCATGGCAATCGCACAGGAAATTTCCTATCGACTCGAACGGCTCATTCTCGACGGCGGGCTGGCGCCGGAACAGAAAATGCCGTCGGAACGACAACTGGCTACCCGGCTTGGCGTGTCCCGCGCCATCATCCGCGAAGCCCTGCACGAGTTACAGGGGCGGGGCGTGATTGAGACCCGGCATGGCAAGGGCTCTTTCGTAGCCCGAATTGTGCCCGGCGGTGAAGAGGACGGCGAGGACAGCCCGCTGCTGCAGATGTTTACCGGCCACCCGCGAACCCTGTATGACCTGCTGGAAGTAAGAGAACAGCTGGAGGGCCAGGCCGCCTATCTGGCGGCACAACGTGCCACTGCATTGGACCTTCATCGCATCACCAAGGCCTACTCCGCACTCGAACAGACCGACCCACTCACCAACGCCCGGCCGGATCACAGTTTCCATCAGGCCATCGTGGAAGCGTCCCACAATCCGGTCCTGGTGCATGTTCTGAATGGCTTGAAGAACCTCATGCTGTTGACGGTGGAAGCCTCCGTGGCCAACCTGAATCCGCGTGAGGAAATGCGCAACAAGATCTCCCGGCAACACAAGCGAATCTACCAGGCGGTGATGGCAGGAAAGCCTGAGGCGGCAAAACGCATCGCCATGGCCCATGTGCGTTTTGTCAGTGACGCCATGCGTACGATCGAGCAACAGGGAACGGCCATTATCCGGGTCTCCCTGCACGCATCGGCAACATCGGAAAAGCCACCACAACGGGCATAAACGGCAAAAAGCTTGCATCAAACGTTCAATAATCCACAATTAACACGCGGTATGTGTAATGAAAAACAGAAAAACCCCGCTTTAGGGGGATTGATTTCCGCATCCACAGCCCGTAAAACTTGCGCCTTTGTTATATAGCCTCGGGAGCCACCTATGGCGGATTCAGCGCCTCTGATCTGCAAGGACATCCACAAGACCTTTGATCAACTGGAAGTCCTCAAGGGCATTTCACTGGAAACAAAGAAGGGGGATGTCGTTTCCCTGATCGGCAGCTCCGGCTCCGGTAAGAGTACGTTTCTGCGCTGTATCAACATGCTCGAGACACCCACCTCCGGCGACATTATCGTGCACGGCGACCCGATTCGGTTCACCACCAACCGCAAGGGCGAGCGGATTCCGGCGGACAACAGGCAAGTTGAACTGATTCGCGCCCGGCTTTCCATGGTCTTCCAGAGCTTCAACCTCTGGTCTCACATGACCGTGCTGGAAAACATCATTGAAGCCCCTATTCACGTGCTCAAAGTGCCCAGAAAAGAAGCCATCGAAAGGGCCGAAGCCTATCTTGAAAAGGTCGGCATCTACGAGCGCAAGGACTACTACCCGGCCCAGATGTCAGGCGGGCAGCAACAGCGGGCCGCCATTGCCCGTGCCCTGGCCATGGAGCCGGAAGTGATGCTGTTTGACGAACCCACGTCCGCGCTCGACCCAGAGCTCGTTGGTGAGGTTTTGAAAGTCATGCAGAACCTCGCGGAAGAAGGCAGAACCATGATCGTGGTAACCCACGAAATGTCGTTTGCGCGGGATGTGTCATCCCAGGTCCTGTTTTTGCATCAGGGCGTGATCGAGGAGCAAGGTACACCGGACAAAGTCTTCGACAATCCGGATTCAGAAAGAATGAAGCAGTTTCTGGCTCCAAAGTTCTGACGTGCAGTGCTATCTTGAAACCATGTTTCCTTGTCGGGGCAGATCCGCCCCGGAAGTAAATGCCAAAACCAGCAAAATAAGGCAGACCACTGCCGATAATAAAGCCCACAAGGCTGACTACTGGAGAAGTGACTCATGAGAAAACTGATTGTTGCAGCAAGCGTCGCCCTGGCCATGATGGCCGGTGTCGCCCACGCCCAGGAACGTAACCTTCGCATCGCCTTCGACGTGCCCTACGAGCCGTTCGAATACAAGGATGAAAACGGCGAACTGACCGGTTTCGAAGTGGAACTGGCCGAAGCCATGTGTGAAGAGATGAACGCCAACTGCGAATTCGTTATCCAGGCATGGGACGGTATGATTCCGGGCCTGCTGGCGCGCAAGTTCGACCTGATCATGTCCTCCATGTCCATTACGCCCGAACGTGCTGAGCGTGTGCTGTTCTCCGAGCCGTACTACAACACTCCGGGTGGCTGGTTCGGCCCCGAAAGCTTCAACACCGACGTCACTGACATGGCCGCCATGGAAGGGATGACCGTTGGCGTACAGCGCGGCACCACCATGGACACCTTTGTGACCGAAAAAATGGGTGGCGTTGTGACCATCAAGCGCTACACCACCGCTGACGACATGGTCCTTGACCTGGAAGGCCAGCGCCTGGACGTGGTCTTTGTGGACTACCCGGTTGGTGAGCAGACCGTCCTGAGCAAGGATGGCTTCAAGGAAGTTGGCGAGCCGGTCAAACTCGGCCAGGGCGTGGGCGTCGCCATGCGCAAGCGTGACGAGGATCTGGCGCAGGAAGTCAACGAGGCGCTTGCCACCCTGAAGGAAGATGGTACCTACGACACCATCATGGAAAAGTACTTCGCTTACGACATCAAGATGTAAAACTGGCCCGGGGGCAGCGTTTTTTGCTGCCCCCGCTTACCGGATGTACCCATGATTGACTTGAAAGGCTACGGCCCGGCCCTGCTGGAAGGGGCTGTGGTCACCATTGAACTGGCCTTCTTTTCCCTTGCTCTCGCGCTGGTTCTGGGGCTGATTGGCGCTTCCGCCAAGCTGTCCAAAAGCCGGGTAGCCATTGGGATTGCGACCACGTATACCACCCTGATCCGTGGCGTACCGGATCTGGTCATGATGTTGCTGTTTTACTATGGCGGCCAGGTCGCGGTTAATAACCTGTCGGATTACCTCTACGACGCCTACGACATAGACTTCTTCTTCCAGTTTGACCCTTTTATCTCCGGTGTCATCACCATTGGCCTGATCTTCGGTGCCTACATGGCGGAGACGTTCCGTGGTGCCTTTCTCGCCGTGGAGAGCGGTCAGATTGAAGCGGCCCGTGCCTACGGTTTCAGCCGCTGGCGCACGTTTCACCGAATCATATTGCCGCAGATGCTGCGCCATGCCCTTCCTGGCATCGGCAATAACTGGCAGGTACTGCTCAAAACCACCGCACTGGTCTCCATCATCGGCCTGACCGATATGGTGCGTGTCGCCGAAGAAGCCGCCAAGGCCGAGCGCATGCCATTCCATTTCTTTATTCCGGTGGCGTTTGTTTACCTCAGCCTGACAGCCGGTTCCGAGCTGTTTATCAAGTGGCTCAACAAGCGCGCCAATATTGGCGTGGTACAGGGGAGCTGAACCATGCCTGAATTTCTTGCTGAACTGCTTAACCAGAACGATATCTTCACCGCCCCCACCATCATGGAATACTGGGGCGGGCTGGTCACTACCGTTCAACTGGTATTTCTGTCACTGATCCTGGGCCTGCTGGTTGCCGTTCCCCTGGCGATCATGCGCACCTCGAAGAACCCACTGATCAACGGCCCGGTCTGGTTCTATACCTATATTTTCCGGGGCACACCGTTGTTGATCCAGCTGTACATCATTTACTACGGCCTGGCCCAGATAGAGGGTATCCAGCAAACCTTCTGGTGGGACATCTTCCGTGAAGCTTTCTACCCGGCCCTGCTGGCGTTCACACTGAATACCGCCGCCTACACCACGGAGATTATCCGGGGTGCCATTGTAGCCACACCCAGTGGGGAGATTGAGGCGGCAAAGGCCTATGGCATGAGCTGGGCACTGCGGATGCGCCGGATTATCCTGCCGAGCGCGGCGAGGCGGGGTGTGCAGGCATACTCCAACGAAGTCATTTTCATGCTTCACGCCAGTGCCATTGCCAGCGTGGTGACCCTGGTGGACCTGACCGGGGCGGCGCGGAACATTTATTCCCGATTCTACGCCCCCTTTGATGCGTTTATCTTTGTGGCGCTGCTCTACATGGTTTTGACGTTTATGTTGGTGTTTGCTTTCCGCAAGCTGGAAAACTATCTGTTGCAACATCAACGGCCGGTGAGTGGCTGACAAATCCACAGTGCAGGGACGTCCGGAGCGCAGCTGAAATGATTTTTGGTCCTGGCCTTGATTGGCTTTCTCACACGCTCACGCGAACAGAGCACGCAACATCGGAAAAGATTGTTGTTCTGGACGACGGCACGGGGTTGCAGTTGCAGGACTCCGGGCTCCTCTATCTGGAACCCCCTACTGGGCGCCCCAACCCCAACAATGAGTCGCTGATTGTTTCCGCTGGCATCCATGGGAATGAAACCGCGCCCATTGAGGTTCTGAACCATCTGTTGAATGAGCTGATCGACGGTCAATGGCAACTGGCCTGCCCGGCGCTGTTGATACTTGGCAACCCAATGGCGATGGATGCTGGCCAGCGCTTTATTGACGTGAACCTCAACCGCCTGTTCGGTGGCGCCCACCGTAAACCGGAATACCGGAACTTTCCCGAGGCGGAGCGGGCCCGGTTGCTGGAGGACGCCTGCAGGGCCTTCGCCACCAAACACTCTGCCAATGTGTGCCACTACGACCTGCACACCGCCATTCGCCCGTCATTGCGGGAGAAGTTCGCCCTCTATCCGTTTGTGGAGGGACGGGACATTCCGGATGGGCAGATTGATTTCCTGCTGGAGGCAGAGGTGGAAACCCTGCTATTGCAGCATCGTGAAGGCACCACCTTCGCCTCGTTTTCCTCGTCCGAACTGGGAGCAGAAAGCTTCACTGTGGAACTTGGCAAGGTACGGCCTTTCGGGCAGAACGACCTCAGCCGCTTCACGGGCATTGCCAATGCCTTGCGGCGCCGACTGAAAGGCGAGGAACCGCCGAAAAGGGATAAGGGGGCAGCACCGATAACAGTGTTTGAAGTGGTGCATGAAATCCTGAACACCGGTGACAGCTTCCAGTTCCACGTGCCAGACGACGTCGCCAACTTCACCATGTACGACCCGGGCACGGTCATCTGGGAAGACAGTAACACCCGATACACGGTAGGCGACACACCCGAAGGCATTGTGTTCCCGAACCGCGACGTACCCGTTGGCCAGCGGGTAGGCCTGATGATCAGGCCCACCCGCTAGCGTCAGGCAGGAGCGTTCTCTGGTTCTGCCACCTTACAGCTGATCACGTGGGTACAGACCGACGGCACCACCAGCAACGTCAACACTGTAGACGCCAGCAGGCCGGAGATAATGGCCCAGGCCATCGGCGGCCACAGTGTGGAGCTGGAGAACGCCAACGGCAACAAGCCGGCAACGGTGGTCGCAGTGGTCAGCAGGATAGGCCGTGTGCGCTGCTCCACCGCCTTGCGAACCGCATCCCGAATGCCATCCCCTTTCTCTAACTGTCGATCCATCACATCCAGCAGTACGATGGCATTGTTCACCACAATCCCCACCAGTGCGATGACACCCAGCAGCGACTGGAAACCAAACGGCGAGCCGGAGAATACCAACCCCGGGAAGATACCCACGGTGGCCAGTGGCACGGTGAGCAGGATGATGCCGACACGTCGGAAGGAATTGAACTGAATTAACAGGAAGAACAGCAACAGCAGCACACCAATAGGCGCCGTGGTCAGCAAGGCGTTGTTGGCATCGCCGGAGCCCTCGGCGTCACCGCCCATGTCCAGCCGTGTACCCGGTGGCAGGGGGTTTTCCGCAAGCCTTGCTTCCAGCCCTTCCAGGGCCTGACTGAAGCTGTAACCTGCCATCAGGTTGGACCAGACGGTGTTCATTCGGGTGCCATTACGCTGGAACAGGGCCGCCGATTGCCAGGACGTTTCCACCGAGGCAATAGCGGAAAGAGGCACCGCGTCGCCCCGATCATTGTAGATATTCACCGACAACAACCGTGGCAATGACAAGCTTGTGCCTTCCCGGGAGCGCAACACCAGGGGAATCGGGTCCTCCTCCTGGCGATACTGTTCAGCCACCACACCAAAGCTCTGACCATAGAGGCTTTGGGCAACATCGGCACGGTTCAGGCCGTAACGGGCCGCGCTGGCATCGTCCACATTGATGGCAATGCTCGGTACGCCGATATCCAGGTTGTGGCGCACATCTACTGTGCCCTTAACGCTGCGTAGCGCCGAGAATACCTGTTCCACGGCACGCGCGCGGGTGTCGTCGTTGGCATGATAAACCCGCACTTCCACCGGCGCTGCCCGTGGCGGCCCCTGCCCCAAGATTCCCGCCGTTAGCTGCAATTCCGGCATTTCGTGCCCGGCGCAGTCGCGAATCCACTGTACCAGGCCGGTGGTGTCTTCCAGGGTGGGCGTTGATACCACGATTCGCCCGCGGTTCGGCGCCTGGGGCTCGCGCTGCAGATTGTAATAGAAGCTGGGGCCGGTAAAACCAACAAACCGATGCACCTCCAGGGCCTCCGGTCGGGTGCGGATAGCACGCTCAAGGTCGGCCGCCACACTGGACGTGCGCTCCTGGTCCGTGCCTTCGGGCATGTAAAGCTCAACCACCACCTGGGGACGATCCGCGTTGGGGAAAAACTGCTGTTTCATGAATGGCGTGAGTGACAGGCTGAACACCACCAGCGCCGTACCCGCAAGGATCAAAGTGCCCGGACGCCTCGCCACCAGGGCGCCGAGAAAACGGGAAAGCCCAACCAGCTTGTCTTCGCGCGTGTCTGCCTTGCGGGGTTTCAGGAAGCGGGCCGCCAGCAGTGGTACGGCGGACACAGCCAGCAGGTAACTGACGGAGAGGGTGAGCATGATCATCACCGGCACACCACGGGTGAAATCCGCCGTCCCACCCTTGGACAGCAACAACGGCATGAACGCCGCAATGGTAGTACCCGTGGAGGCTCCCAACGGCCCCGCCAGCTCTTTCACAGATTGCTTCAGGGCGTCCAACCGTCGCATGCCGTCATCCAGGTATCCCTGAATGCTCTCGACAATCACAATGGCATTGTCGATCAGGATACCGAGGGAAATCACCATGCCGATGACAGCAATCTGGTGCAGTACACCACCACCCAGGTCATAAAGGCCGATACTGATCAACGCCACCATCGGCAGGATCGACGCCACCAGCAACCCCATGCGGATGCCCATACCGGTGAACACCACGGCCACAATGATGATAACGGACATCACCAGGCTCCAGGCCAGGTTGTCGAGCCGCTCTTCCACCTTATCGGGCTGGAAGAACATCTCGCGGATGTCGTAGGGAGAGAACTCGTCACGGATCGTCGATAGCCGTTCCCGCACACGTTCGCCAAACCGAATGGCGTCGGTACTGCCCTCTTCCATGATCATGGAAACCAGCACCACTCTTTCACCGTCGTACCAGGCTTCCGGTTGCCGGGGCTCCGCTGGGCCACGCCAGACTTCAGCAGCCGCGGCGAGGGGCACCTGGGAGCCGTCCGGCAGTTCAATAGGCGTCGCACGAATGGCATCCACACTGGTGAATTCGCTGTTTGGCAACACCGACAGACGACGACCGTCGGCGATAACAAAACCACCCGGCGTGGTCTGGTTGCGGCGCGCCAACGTGTCCAGCACGCGTGCGGGAGAAATGCCCAGTCGGTACATAGCTGCGTCGTCCAGCGCCAGGGTGATCTGTTCGTCCGCGTCACCCTCCAGTTCAATACGGGACACGCCGGAAATGTCCGCCAGATTCTGTTTCAGGCGCTCTGCCACGTCGCTCAGTTCGGTAACCGAACCAGAACCGCTGACCGCAAGAATAATGGCAGGAATATCAATCAGGCGGTCGTCCAGCACCATCTGGCCGACGTCATCGGGAAAATCCAGGCGCGCCCGGTCCATGGCCTGGCGGACACGATCCCAGGCGGAATCGGTATCGTAGATGGTGTCATTCAGGCGCACGTTGAAAATCGCCACACCGGTGCGGGCAGTGGCCTGGGAGTAATCGACCTCCTCCACCTGGCGCAACTCGTCCGACAATGGCTGCAGTACCAACCGCTCAACGGCTTCGGCGCTGGCGCCTGGGTAGTTGATGCTAATCAGACCGGCGCGATAGGGAAATGAAGGATCTTCCTGGCGCGGCATGGTGCTGTAGGCCGCAATCCCCAGGAGACACAGCATGGTCACCACCATGCCCAGCAAGCGTTGAAAGTTCAGCAGGCGCAGTGACATCAGCGCACCTCCACGGCATCACCGTCGGAAATACGGGTCATGCCGGCAAAGACCACCTGATCACCAGCGCTAAGATCGGAGGCATCCACCACTACACGCTCACCGATAATCCGCTGCACCGTCACCGGCACACGGTGGGCAACGCCATCGGAAATGCGGAACACGCTGGCGCCTCCGTTGGATTTCATCACTGACAACAACGGCACCGTCGTGGCCACGGTTTCACGGGGCGTAATACCCACTTCCACCGGCTCCCCGGGTTCCAGGGTATCTGCCGGCAGGCTGACCAGCACCGGATGGAGCTCGCCGCGAACACCTCCGGGCTGGGCAATTTCCACAATGGAGCCGGTGACTGGCGCACGGTTACGATCCTGCACCGACCAGACCGGCAGCAGTTGCGACAGCGACACATGGTTAAGCATGTACGCCGGTACCCGCACTTCCACTTCGCGTCCCTCCGGGGACGACAGACGCATCACCGGCTGGCCGGAGGCCACAAACTCATCCCGTTCCACCAGCAAGGCTTCAACCCGGCCGTCGAACGGCGCCCTCAGTTCACTCTCTCGCAGTAAGCGTGTGGCCTCGGCAAGAGATGCTTCGGCCGTTGCCATACTGGCTTTCAGGCTGTCCCGCCGGGAAGCCAGTTGCTCAAGTCCCTGCTCCGAAACGACCCCGCGCTCGTGCAGTTGGCGGGAGCGTTCCCACTCCCGTTTGGCCTGATCATATTGGGTTCTGAGTTCGTCCAGCCGGGCAGCTGCGGAATCCCGTGCCGGTTCCAGTGCGGGGTTATATACCCGCGCCAGCAGGTCACCGGTCTTGACGGTCTGCCCCAGTTCAACCGCGCGTTCTCGAAGGGTGCCACTCACCTGGAACGTCAGCGTTGCCCGCTGGGCCGCCCGAACGATACCGGAAAAGCGCAGCGACACGCCCTCCGTCTGGCCGCCCGTCACCTCGGCAGCACGCACTGTTACCGGGGCAGCGCCCTGCTCAGGCGCCGGTTCACTGGATTTACAGGCGCTGACAAGGAGGCTTGCAGCGGCCAAGAGGGAAACGATGGCGGAGCGCCGGGCGATGTTCATTGAGAAGTCCTCTCTTCCATGGTCACGGTGTTTTTCATCATCCATCCGGTGGACAAAAGTTCATTATCAGACATAATGTCATTTTTTGACAATTTGTCAATAATCGGATTTCATCCCTAACCATGTATCATGAGATGGCAGTCTCCATTACCCGGAACCCCCTATGAGTGAGCCGTTAAAAACCCGTAGAGAGAAAGAGAAGCAGGCCAGGTACGACAGCATTCTGGATGCTGCGGAACTGGTGTTTTCGGAGAAGGGCTACGAGCGCACATCCATGGACGACATCGCGCGCACGGCCGCGCTCAGCCGTGCATTGCTGTACGTGTACTTCAAGGACAAGGCGGCGATCCAGCGCGGCATCATGCTTCGTGCCGGCCACAGCCTGTGCCGCCGCTTCGAGGAGGCTCGCCAGACGGCGGACACCGGGCTGGCTCAGATATCCGCCATGGGAGTGGCCTATTACAACTTCTACCGCGAGCAGCCGGATTACTTCTCCGCACTGACAACAGCCTCCACGGCGATGGTCGACGCAGATGATGAGCTGGCAGGCGAGATGTTTGGCTGCAAGGCAGAAACCATGGAGCTGATGGTCGGCGCGATACACCTGGGGCTGGAAGACGGCACCATGAACCGCGAGCGTATCCACAATCCGGTTGAAACCGCGCTCTACCTCCGTGGCGCCCTCCATGGCGTCATCATGCTATGCCAGAGCGAAATAACTGAGAGCGATCTGGAGGGCAACTTTTCTGAGGAATCACTGATCCGTCATACTATGGAGATGCTGACGTCCTCTATCTCGTCCTGAGAAAAGAGGACGATAACCGGATCAGAGCTGAAAATCGTAGATAGACCCAAGCCCAAGAATCCCGGTCAGCTCATCCAGAGCCTTGCGGACTTCGTCAAGCAGCATCGGGTCGCCCAGATCCTCCTGCGACAACTCCTCCCGGTAATGCGCCTCGACCCAGGTAGTCAGGCGTTCATACAGGGAGTCGGTTAGCAATACGCCGTGGTGCATGGCCTTGAGTTCGTCGTCGTTCAGTACCACCCGCAAACGCAAACATGCCGGGCCGCCACCGTTGCGCATGGACTGTTTGACGTCGAAAACCTCCACCGACGTAATCGGCCCCGAGTCGTTCACCAACTCGTCCAGATAGCGGCTGACCGACGCAATTTCACGGCATTCACCCGGCACCGCCAGCATCATGCCATCGGGCGTATTCAGCAACTGACTGTTGAACAGGTAGGAGGCCACAGCGTCCTCCAGCGGCACCTGCTCACTGGTGACACGCACGGCTTCCAGTTCTGCACCTGTCAGGCGCGAGCGGATATCAGCCAGCACGGTTTCTTCATCCAGAAACGCCAGCTCATGGTAGAACAGAGCGTTGCCATTACCGACGGCGATAACGTCGTTGTGGAACACCCCGGCATCAATCGCAGCGGGGTTCTGCTGGGCAAACACCACGTGGCTGTCTTTCAGGCCATGCAGGCGGGCGATGGCCTGGGAGGCCTCCAATGTCTGGCGTGCAGGATACAGTTTCGGGGCCGGAGCCTGTTCGTTGAAGGCGATCTGGCCGTATACGAACAGTTCAACGCCCGGCTCACCATACCCGCCGCACAGACGGGTGTGGTTGGCGGCGCCTTCATCACCAAACTGGCTGACCGACGGCAGCGCCGGATGGTGGGCAAACCAGGCGTCGTCCGCGAAGATGGATTTCAGTGCCCGGCCGGTGACCACATGCTCAATAGAGCGATGGAACTTGGCGCTCAGGTTTGCCGGCGTAAAATGCACGCGGTGATCGGAGGTATCCGCACTCGGCGACACCGTAGCGGCGTTGGCCGTCCACATGGTGGAGGCCGATGATGCCGCCGCCAGGATGGACGGGCTCTGTTTGGCGGCCTCGCTGAGAACGTCGCGGTCCGAACCGGTAAACCCCAATGCCCGCAAGGTCGGAATATGCGGGCGTTCATGGGGTGGCAGAACACCCTGGACAAAACCGCGATCCGCCAGACGCTTCATTTTCGCCAGCCCCTGCAGGGCGGCTTCCTTCGGATTGGACACCGAGCGAACGTTGGACTTGGACGCCACATTGCCCCATGACAGCCCGGCATAGTTATGGGTAGGCCCTACCAGGCCATCAAAATTGGCTTCTACTGCGTGCTTGGCCATGACTCGTCTTCCGTCAGTCGAAATTTAACCCGGGTGCCAGGCTGTCCGGCACTTCGCTCTTCTTCGCCTCCAGCGAGGCCATCGGCCAGGCACAGTAATCGGCGGCGTAGTAGGCACTGGGGCGATGGTTGCCGCTGGCCCCGACACCACCGAACGGCGCGGCACTGCTGGCGCCCGTCAACGGCCGGTTCCAGTTGACGATGCCCGCGCGCACTTCGTCCGTCAGTCGCTCGTAGAGTTTGTGGTCATCGGTCAGGATGCCCGCCGAGAGTCCATAGCGGGTGTTGTTCGCAAGCTCCAGGGCCTCGTCAAAGCTCTTGTAGCGGTATACCGTCAGCAACGGGCCGAAGAATTCCTCATCCACCAAGTCCAGGCCGGTTGCGTCCACAATGCCCGGTGACAACAGGCCGGTGCCTTCCCGCAGACTCCGCATCTCCAGTAGCAGTTGCCCACCCTTCGTCACCAGGCTGTTCTGGGCCGCCAACAGCTTGTCGGCCGCTTCTTTCGAAATTACCGACCCCATGAACGGTTGCGGCTCCGCATCGAAATCGCCCACGGTGATGCGGCTGACCACTTCAACAAAGCGCTCCAGGAACTGGTCGCCCTTGGTACCCTTTGGTACCAGTAAACGACGTGCGCAGGTGCAACGCTGACCCGCCGACAGGAAGGCGGACTGGAGGGCGTGATGCACCGCGCCATCCAGGTCATGCACATTCTGGACGATCAGCGGATTGTTGCCGCCCATCTCCAGCGCCAGGATCTTCTCGGGCTGACCACCAAACTGCTTGTGCAGCAGGTGTCCTACCGTGGAACTGCCGGTGAAGAACAGCCCGTCAACGCCCGGATGTGACGACAGGGATTTACCGGTCGGCATCGCCCCCTGCACAAGGTTGATGACGCCGGGAGGAAGGCCGGCTTTTTCCCACAACTTCACGGTCAGCTCGGCGACACCGGGGGTTAGTTCACTGGGTTTGAACACCACGGTGTTGCCTGCCAGCAACGCCGGTACGATATGCCCGTTGGGCAGATGCCCGGGGAAATTATAGGGACCGAACACTGCCACCACGCCATGGGGGCGATGCCGTAATACAGCATGGCCGCCAGCAACGTCGGATTCGGAGTGGCCGGTGCGATCGTGATAGGCGGCAACGGAGATTCCGATCTTGCCTATCATCGCTGCCACTTCGGTGCGGGATTCCCACAGGGGCTTTCCGGTTTCCGAGCCGATCTGGTGCGCAAGTTCTTCCTTGTGTTCCTCCAACAGCGTGCCAAATTTTTCCACCAGGGCCTGGCGCTCACTGAACGGACGCTTGCGCCAGTGGACAAACGCTGAGCGGGCTTCGCGCACGGCGGCGTCCACGTCTTCGATGCTGGCGCTGACGCCATCCCAGACCGTCTCTCCGGTGACCGGCTGGAGGGATTCGAAAAAGTCGCCATGGCCTTCCAGCCAGAGTCCATCAATAAAGAGTTGACCTGTCAGGTTTGCCATTGTCATTACCTCCTTCCGGTATCTTTCAAAGGGGCCAGCCGCACGAGGTCTCCGGATTCAACTTCCAGCGCCTCGGCCACATCGGCCGGAATACTGACAGTATCGAGTCCTATGCACTCGGCCGGTATGGTGGTTACCCGAAAGTCCCGGAACGAGCGGTTGGATATCATTACCTGTTGCTCCGCCGGGACATCCGTCACCAGCGGTTTCTTGCGGATCATAACGTGGCGGTTTATACCTTCGCGCACGGTACGAATACTGTGAATAAAAGCCTCAACCGCCGGGCCACCATCGAAGATGTCCACCATGCCATTGAAGTTGAAGCCTTCCGCCTGCAGCATTTTCAGCGCCGGCGCGGTGTTTTCATGCACGCGACCAATCACGGCCCGTGCAGCGTCCGGTAACATCGGCAGGTAGATGGGGTATTTGGGCATCAGTTCAGCAATGAACGATTTATTGCCAAGGCCCGACAACATGTCCGCCTCACTAAACTCCATGTCAAAAAACTTGCTCCCAAGAGCATCCCACAGCGGGCTCTGGCCGTTGCTGTCGGACACTCCCCGCATTTCAGCGAAGACTTTTTCGGAGAAATGCGAGCGGAAGTCGTCCAGGAACATGAACCGGCAGCGGGACAACAGCAGGCCGGTGCCACCGCCCCGATGGGAGCTCGAAAGCAGCAGAGAGCACACCTCTGTGGTACCGGTCATGTCATTGGACAGGTGCAGCGTCGGGGTGCGCACATGCACGCCCAGCTCGCGGGACGCATTCACCGTCACGCTCAGTCGGTAATTATAGAACACCTCATCCAGGCCCACTCGCGCCTGTATGCCGCTGATGCCCACACACCGTTTGAGCTCGGTATCCTCGAGAGCAAACAGGTACAAGCCAGCCTCAGGTGCGCAGCGCTGGTTGAAGGTTTCCTGCGCATGCTGGATCTTCCTTGCCAGCAGTGCCCTATCCGCGGGCAATGTCGTCAATCCCTTTCCGGCGCCCTGTGCCATGGCGTACAGGGCGTCGAGGTCGTTCTCCTGCAAGGGTCGGATTACCAGCATTCCGGCCTCCTGTCTGTGCTTGCTGTGCTTGCCCTGTTCATAATGGTGTCACCCGTACCGTGTCACCGGAGCTCAGGCCCAGGTATTCCCAGGTTTTCGGCGGCACTTTCACTTGGTCCTGCAGGCTCTCCGAGAGCGGGGTCAGCGTGCTGCGAAAATCCCCGCCCTCACCACCACAAATCAGGCAGGTTTCGCCATCGTCAGTATGGGCGGCATGCAGGGTTTTCGGATGACTGGTCACAACAGACCTGAGCGCATCGGTGCGAGCTTCCAGTACCGGCCCGGCATCGAAGATATCGAGATAGCATCCAGCCCGGAACCCTTCGCACTGAAGTAACTCGTACGTCGCCTGGGTTTGTGAGTGAGGTTGCCCAAGCGCATCCTGAGCAGCTTGGCTGAGCAGCGTGACGTAGATCGGGTTGGGCGGCATCAGTTCTGCAATAAAGGTTTTGCTCAACAACCCGGAATATTGGTCCGCGGTTTCAAAATCCATATTGAAGAAGTGCCGCCCCAGGCTGTCCCAGAACGGCACCTCGCCGTCTTCCGTCTGCACACCCTGGATCTCGACAACCGCGTGATCCGTGAACAACGTGCGATGGCTGGCGATAAACAGCATCCTGGCGCGGGACAGCAATTCGAACGCATCGGTGCCACGCAACTCGGATCTGATGGCGAAGGAGCACAGCAGCGTGTGGTCCGTCAGGGCATGGGACGGGTATAGAACCTCCACGCGACGGGAGACGCCCAGCTCATGGGACGCGTGGATAAGCGCATCTTGCCGGTAATTGTAGAACGGCTGCCCATTGCCGGCTCGCGCATCAATGCCGGATACGCCCTGGACCTTGCCGGTACCGGTATCCTCCAGGACAAACAAAAACCGCTTCGGTTCGTCGGGCTTGTTCGTGCCGGCGAAGGAGCGGGTGGATTGTTCAATCTTGGCGGACAGCGCGTCCTGTTTTTTGGGCAGGGTGGATGACATCCGGGGGCCCTGCCCCCCCGCGATGTCGAGTATGTCGTTCAGGTCACCCGGCTGAGCCGGACGTACCAACCACATAGGCGGCTCCCGTATTCATGCTTGTGGTTAATATCGTGGGTTAACGTCTGCTACTTACCACAAACCTTTTTCACACCAGCCTCAAACCGGGCCAGCGCTTCATCAATATCAGGCTCTGGAATGATCAGTGACGGCGCAAGCCGCACGACATTCGGGCCGGCAATCAACACCATCACGCCCTCGTTCAGGCCGGCATTGAGAAATTCCTTCGCCTTGCCTTTCCACTCTTCCGTCAGTACACAGCCGAGCAGCAAGCCAGAGCCACGAACCTCACTGAAGATGCCATAGCGCTCACCAATGTCCATCATCCGCTTCCGCAGGCGCTCCGAACGCGCCCCGACGCCCTTGAGGATGTCTGGCTGGCTCACCGTATCAATCACCCGTTGGGCAACAGCACAGGCCAGGGCGTTCCCGCCATAAGTGCTGCCATGGGTACCGATACCCAGGCTTTTCGCCACCTTTTCTGTGGTCAGCATCGCCGCCACCGGGAAGCCACCACCAAGCCCCTTGGCCGTGGACAGGATGTCCGGCGTTACACCATACATCTGGTAGGCATAGAGGTGTCCGGTGCGGCCAACGCCGGACTGGACTTCGTCGAACACCAACAAGGCATCGTTTTCGTCACAGAGTTGGCGCAGGCCCTTAAGAAATTCCGGATCGCCGGGCATGACGCCACCTTCACCCTGAATAGGCTCTACTACCACTGCACAGGTCTTGTCCTTGGAGATCAATTTCCGGACCGACTCCAGATCGTTGAAATCGGCGTGATGAATGCCGCCTGGCGCAGGCTCAAAACCTTCAAGGTACTTGGGCTGGCCACCGACGCTGACCGTAAACAGGGTGCGGCCGTGGAACGAGCTCTTGAAGGAGATGATTTCATTCTTTTCCGGGCCGAAATGTTCCCAGGCGTAACGCCGGGCCAGCTTGAACGCGGCCTCGTTGGCCTCGCCACCGGAATTGGCAAAGAACACACGTTCGGCAAAGGTCAGATCACACAGGGTCTTGGCCAACCGCAGGGCAGGCTCGTTGGTCATGACATTAGACAGGTGCCAGATTTTTTCGGCCTGCTCCATCAAAGCACCAACAAGGCCGGGATGATTATGCCCGAGGCAGGTCACCGCAATGCCGCCCGCCAAGTCGATGTATTCCTTACCCTCCTGATCCCATACGTGGGAGCCTTCACCCTTGACGGGAATCACAGACCCGGGTGCATAGTTGGGGACCATTACCTCATCGAACAACTCACGGCTGACAGGTTCTCTGTTCATCGGTGTCTCTCAAACAAAACATGAAAAGGTACATTTAATCATACGCCACTCAGGGCATGAGCACATCCGTTGCACTCACCATTCCTTCCCGGCCGGTTTACTGCATACAAGACTCACTGTCACTTGGTGGAACACTGGGACGCAAGTGCTATCGTCGCTAAACAATCGGGCTACGCTAAACAGACGCCGGCTTTCATTCAAGACTACAAATGACGACATCAATGCTGAAAAGCGTATTCAGTTTCGTTTCAGCAACTTCGCCTAACATACCATTAGGTGTGAAACGCAAGAGCTTGCATATGATCCAATGAACGAACTGTTAACCTAATGATTTGAGCTCTCCGTTTTTCAGTTAAGCCAGCAAAGACAGGAGCAAAGCATGAGCTTGAAAAATCAGGGTATGGGACTGTCCAGAAGGCGACTTATCCAAAGCGCGGCTGCAATGGGTTTTCTTGCCGGCTACGACAGCCTTTTGCCTGCGTTTGCAAGAGGCAAACTCGACAACTCTAACGCTCACCACACTGTGCGTAATGGCGCTGACATCTACGACCTGACCGTCGCGAGAACACCTCTCAAGATAGGGGGCAGAGTCTCGGAACAGCCCATCACCATCAACGGCACTCTGCCAGCGCCTCTGGTGCGCCTCAAACAGGGGCGCGAGGCAATCTTGCGTGTCACCAATACGCTACCGGAGGCAACATCCATTCACTGGCATGGTCTGATTCTGCCGTACCAGATGGACGGCGTTCCTGGCGTCAGCTTTCCCGGCATCATGCCCGGCGAAACGTTTGAGTACCGTTTTCCGGTCGAACAGCACGGCACCTACTGGTACCACAGCCACTCTGGCCTTCAGGAACAGCTGGGCCATTATGGGCCGATTATCATTGATCCTGCCGAGCCGGAATCGGTGGCCTATGATCGCGAATACGTTGTGGTCCTCTCCGACTGGACCTTTGATTCTCCCGACGACGTGTTCCGCAATCTGAAAGTGGCGGAGGGCTACTACAACTACAACCAGCGCACCGTTGGCGACTTCTTCAAGGATGTCGAAACCATGGGCTGGGATGCCGCGTGGAGCAAAGCCGGCATGTGGGGCAGAATGCGAATGAGTCCCCGGGATATCCTGGATGTAACCGGTTCTGAATATACCTACCTGATGAACGGGTCGCCGTCCGCCGGCAACTGGACCGGGCTGTTCCGTCCCGGCGAGAAAATTCGCCTGAGATTCATCAACGCCTCGGCGATGACCTTCTTCGATGTCCGTATCCCGGGACTCCCGATGACGGTTATTTCCGCTGACGGCCAGCCAGTGCAGCCCGTAGAAACGGATGAATTTCGCATTGGCGTGGCGGAAACCTACGACGTGATCGTACAGCCAACCGACACGGCCCATACCGTGTTTGCCCAGTCACAGGATCGGTCGGGGTATGTGCGCGGAACGTTGGCCACCCGCAAGGGAATAGAGGCGCCAGTGCCGCCCATGTATCCGCGAACCGAGCGCGGTATGGCCGCCATGGGCATGGGCGCGATGAGCATGGGCGCCATGGGCAAGGACGGCGATATGAACATGGACAGCGGCATGGACATGGGTGGCAAGATGGCGATGATGTCGGGCAGCAACGACAAAGCCCATGGCAAAATGATGATGGATGGCGCCGAATCGGGAATGAACAAGATGAGCTCGGACAAAGCAACGATGAATGAGGTCCCGACGGCGGGTCGGCCGATATCCCATGGCCCTGACAATCACGGTCCCGGGGCGGCCATGGTGGCTTCCAGCCCGCAGTCACGCCTGGATGACCCCGGTGTGGGCTTTGAAACAGCCAATCATCGGGTGCTGACTTATTCCCAGCTGCAGAGCATTGATGGCTGGCCTGACAAGCGCCCGGCCGAACGCGAAGTGGAACTGCACCTTACCGGCAATATGGAACGTTACATGTGGTCGTTCGACGGCAAAAAGTTCTCTGAAGTCGATGGCCCGGTCAAGTTCTACCATGGCGAGCGCCTGCGATTGATCCTCGTCAACGACTCAATGATGGATCACCCCATTCACCTGCATGGCATGTGGATGGAACTGGAAACCGGTGCGGGTGAGTATCGTCCACGCAAACACACGATTTCCGTAAAACCCGGCGAGCGTGTATCCGCGCTGATTACGGCGGATGCACCGGGTGACTGGGCTTTCCATTGCCACCTGCTGTACCACATGGACGCAGGCATGTTTCGTGTCGTGTCGGTCGTTTAACGGGATAGGGGATGAGCATTATGATGAATCGCATCAAGTGGATTGTGGGCGCCTCAGCCCTCACGATTGCCTCGGGAGCCGGCGCCGCTGGTACTGGCGTTCAGGCCGAACCGGACTGGACACTGCCAATACACGACAACCAGGTGTTTGGCCAGGTTCTGTTTGACCGGCTGGAATACCAGCGTGACGGCAACAACGAAATGGCCCTGTGGGATGCCCAGGGATGGATTGGCAAAGATCGCAATCGGCTCTGGGTCGAAACGGAAGGTGAGACCGATCTATCCAGCGAAAGCGGCGACATCGAAAATTTTGATGTGCAGTACAGCTATCGCTTCGATCGCTTCTGGGATATACAGACAGGATTGGGTGCCCAGACAACGTTTGGCCCCAGCCCTAATAAGGAACGCTATTCTGCCATCGTTGGATTGCAGGGACTTGCCCCGTACTGGTTTGAGGTAGACACCAACTTCAGAGTGACCGACGACGGTGACGTGTCATACGATCTTGAAGCCGAGTACGACTGGCTGCTGACCCAAAGGCTCATTTTGCAGGGCCGCGGCGAAACGCTCGTCGCCTTCAGCGATGTCGAGGAATGGGGCGTCGGTAGTGGCATCAACAATGTGGGCCTGGGGCTCCGCCTGAGATACCACTTTTCGAGGGAGTTTGCACCCTACGTGGGTGTTTCTTACACCCGCTTTCTCGGCAATACAAAGGACCTTCGTGAGCGCGAGGGAGAAGACGTCGAATCCTCCAGCTTCGTGGCAGGCGTCCGGTGGTGGTTTTAACACCATAAAGCCCTATAGAAAAAGCTGGCCCCGGGGTGCGGGCCAGCTGATACCCTCCTCCCAACCCGAACTGACCTTCGGATCGCCCGTTTAACAGAAATTCAACCTTTTTAGCCTGTTGACACTTTTCCCGGTCATTAACACTAATTATTGACTTAATCATGAACAATCCGTAAATTCTCATTTGCAATTGTAAATCATTGCTATTTATATCTTCAAATACGAATGATTGCGGAGAAACACATGTTTAAACCTTCCCAACTATCACTGGCTATGGCGATCAGCCTTGCCCCGGGCATGAGCTGGGCCGCCGGCGATGACCAGCCCCAGATGCTTGAACCTATGGAAATCATTGGCGATGCGTCTGCAGCCCAAACTCTGCCGGGGTCAGGCTATGTAGTTGGCGATCAGCAGTTGAAAACCGAGGTTGAGGCCGACATCAGCCAGGTATTGAAAACCGTCCCGGGCGTGTATGTACGGGAAGAGGAAGGTCAGGGCCTGCGCCCTAACATTGGCATTCGCGGTGCCACCGCCGAGCGCAGCAGCAATGTCACACTGATGGAAGATGGCGTACTGACCGCGCCGGCACCCTACTCCAATCCGGCCGCCTATTATTTCCCGACGCTGAAGCGCATGTCCTCGCTGGAAGTACTCAAGGGTGCGCCGCTGCTGCGCTATGGCCCGCAAACCACCGGCGGTGTGATCAACCTGATCTCCACACCCATTCCCGACGAGCAGAAGGGCTACGTCGAAGCCGTCACCAACGAGCGCGGCTCCACCGACGTTCATGCAACCTATGGCGACACGAACGGTGACTGGGGTTACCTGTTTGAAACGGTCCAGCGCTCAGCGCAAGGCTTCAAGGACATTGACCGAAGTAACCGCAACAGTGGCTTCGACATCAGTGATTATGTCGGCAAGCTACGCTGGCAGGGAGATCGCCAGAGCGTGACCGCCAAGCTGCAATACTCCGAAGAAACCTCCAACTCCAGTTACCTCGGCCTGACCGATGCGGACTTCAGCCAGGATCCCAACCGGCGCTACGGGCTGTCCAGTCCCGACCAGATGGATAACACCCACTCCGGTGTCAGCCTGACTCATCAGTTTGAGTGGAGCGACAATGTCAGCAGCACCACGACTCTCTACCGCAACGATTTTAAGCGCAACTGGTACAAGCTCAGTGGCGGCGGAAACATCATCGACGCGGCAAACGCCGGAGACGCCAATGCCCAGGGTATTCTCGACGGTACCGTTGACACCAGCGGCCTGAATTACAAGAACAACGCCAGGGAGTACGTCTCCCAGGGCGTGCAGACAAACTTCGATGTAACCATTGGCAACCACGAATTCGACTTCGGCGCCCGCGCCCACGAAGATGAAATGGATCGCTTCCAGCCGGTGGATGTGTACGACCAGGTCAATGGCTCCCTGGTGTTCCAGAACAGCGTGGCCCCAACGGGCAGCAACAACCGCTTCGAGACCGGCGAAGCCCTGAGCTTCTGGGCACTCGACAAATGGCAGGCGACGGACAAGCTCAGCATTAATCTGGCCCTGCGCTACGAGGATGTGCAGACCAGTCGCACCCAATACGCGGATCCCGGCCGCACAACCATCGACAGCACCCGCGCCAATGACAGCGCTGAACTCCTGCCCGGCGCTTCCTTTACCTACGACCTGACCCAAAGCTGGCAGGTTCTGGGCGGCGTGCACCGAGGTTTCTCCCCTCTCGGGGGTGGTGCCAGGGCAAACGAAGAACCGGAAACCAGCAAGAACTGGGAAGCTGGCGTCCGCTACTTTGGCAATGCGTTCTTCGCGGAAGTGATCGGCTTCTACAGCGACTTTTCCAACAAGGCCGAAAACTGCTCCGTGGGCTCGCCGTGCAGCAATGGCGCCACCTCTGGCAGCTTTATAACCGGCGAGGCTGAAATTGCCGGTGCGGAATTCCAGCTCCAGACCGGCACCCGGGCGGGCGATTTCTACCTTCCGGTCAGCCTTACCTACACCTTTACCCAGGCGGAGATCAGCAAGGACAATGCCGCCTCTGGCCTGAGAAAAGGTGAGCAGCTCAAGGACGTACCTGAAAACCAGATGAGCTTCCGCACAGGCATGGAGCACCCGAGTGGCTGGGACAACTACCTTGTGGCCACCTACGTCGATGAGATGTGCGTCAGCGCGGGATGCAACAACACCGCGACGAAACTGGACGAGACCGAGTCCCTGGTCCTGGTCGATTTCATCAGCCGCTACGCACTGACCGCCAGTGCCGATGTCTTCCTGAAAGTGGACAATCTGTTCGATGAGCAGCAAATTGTTTCACGCTTGCCTGATGGTGCCATGGCAAACCTGCCTCGCACTGCCTCACTGGGGGTAAGTGTCAATTTCTGATGAGTGAACGGAGGTTGCTGAAAATCCGGCTTCCACTCCTCGGGAGCCGGATTTTTGGGGCACTCCGATAATCCCTTTTTCACACTCAGGCGCCACTTCGCCTGAGAACTTCGCGCCATTGATGATCTGGACCGCAGCGTCGCCAACCTCGGAAGAGCCAACCTGGACAACGCTAATAACCGGCTTTTCAGATCCTGATTCCTTCGTTACTGTTACAATCCATAGCGGACGAGCGAAACTTTCCCACCACGAAAAACGGCGCTTACAAATGAAAATTCTGATTGTTGAAGACAATGCTGTACTTGCCAAAAAAATATCGGACTGGCTTGCGCAGGCGCACTACACAGTAGATATCGCCAAAACCGGCAAAGAAGCGGACTCGTTGATTGAAACAAGCTCCTACCAGGCCGTTATTCTCGATATCGGACTGCCCGATGAAAATGGACTTTCTTTAATGCAAAGATGGAGAAAAAACGGGAAAAAAGAGGCCATCCTTATTCTGACCGCACGCTCCAACTGGACTGAGAGAGTAGAAGGGTTGAATGCGGGAGCTGATGATTACCTTCCCAAACCGTTTGAGTTTGATGAACTGAAAGCCCGGCTCAGTGCGATTATCCGAAGAAAGGACGGCAGAACGACAGACCAGATCAGTGTTGACGGATTCAGTCTCAACGCCACCTACCGAACGTTTACCACGCCCGACCAGAAAGAGTTCAGACTGACAGCTACGGAATTCCGCCTTTTACAGTGTTTCCTCCGTTCACCGGACCGAGTGTTTTCCCAGGACGAACTGGTTGAATCCCTCTACAACATAGAAAGATGCCCCACCAGAAATGTCGTTCAGGTTTACATAACCCGGCTTAGAAAAATAATAGGGGTCAATAAAATAAAAACATTGCGTGGCCAGGGCTACTACTTCGAAAAAGATCCTAACCGCTGAACGCCCGAGTGAACCAACCAGGTTAAAATATGTCTGCTCCGAAAAGTATCCGCAGAACAGCCATTCAGTATGGTGCTGTTTTCAGCCTCGTATATTTTACTCTGATATTCTTTTCACACACCTACGTGATAAAGCAACTATCGGACGAGTCCAGGAAGCAACACCTGAACAAAGAGCTGGGAAACTTTCAGGCAATCATTGAGGCTGAATCCCCCACAACCGACGACCTCAGCAACATGATCAATCAGTTTGAAATGCTTCTGGGGCATGCCATCGTCATCGAAACGGCTAGCGGAAGCGTCCTGGCGAGCCCGAACTTTGACCAGAGCCAACTGCAGGGCGCTGCAGAGAAGCCCGAGGGTTTCATCCACATAGCGCAGGGTGCGAACACGCTTTTCGGGCTCAAACGCATTTTCTCCGCCAGTGAAAAACTGGCCTCAATCAGCGTTCTTGAAACCGAGGGGGCGCTCTCTGAACGACCGCTGAAGGCCCACCTGACATTGCTCGGCGCCTCGGCCGTTCTTCTCGCGATACTGCTGGCTCTGATTGGAACCACCACACATCTGACGTTAAAGCCCATCAGTAAGATAAAAGAGGATCTGAGACGGCTCCAATCCGGGAAACAAAGTCGTCTGAACCCTCACGTACCGGAAGAGTTTCGTCCGCTGATCCGCCAGCTCAATGATTTGCTTGAGCTGTCAAACCGGCGTCTGGACCGCCACCGCCGCCTGAATTCTGATCTCTCTCACCTGGTCAAAACCTCTATCTCTGCCAATCTTGCCATTTTGTCGGACATCGACACCTTGCCTCCGTCCCGGGAGGATATTGTGTTTATGACCTCTAACTTGCGGGAGCTTGACAAATCCCTGAACTACCGGATGAGCAAGGCAGACATATCAGGCAGACAGATGGGACGAACGTGCATGCCGGTTGAAATCACGGCAAGTGTCATCACCGTCATGGAAAAAATATTCCCTGATACGGTTTTCCGCCTCCACACCACCTTACCCGAAAACTTCAGTTGGCCAATGGAGCGGCAGGATCTTTCAGAGCTGCTTGGCAATTTACTCGAAAATGGTGGAAAGTGGTGCCAGACAACCGTCGACGTTACAATCGTCCGCACGTCATCAGGACTCTCCATAGAAGTAACGGACGATGGCCCCGGAATTTCTCCCGAGGCGGCAGCCACTGTCATGGACAGGGGCACCAGGCTGGATGAAACGGTCGCCGGATTTGGGCTCGGATTGTCCATCGTGTCCGAGATTGTCGAAGACAACCTCGGACACCTGGAAATCGGATCCTCGAAAAACGGAGGAGCCAGGATTATGATTTTACTGCCGTTTCCGGACTAGCGAGACCACTCATCATGACACATCCGGCCTTCAGGCTCTCGGCTCTGCTCCGGAGGTTGCCCGTGAACGAGCTCACCGGACAACATGAACTCATCCACTTACAGACTCCCTGCGGCCTTCCCTATGTTCTACCGCTGAATATCACCCACCTTGGCTCTCGAAAAGCGACCGAACAGAACCGGCAAAACAAAGAGTGTCAGGAAAGTTGCGGTGATAAGGCCACCAACAATCACGCTGGCCAGTGGCTTCTGGATTTCCGCACCCACGCCCGTCGACAACAGCATCGGTATCAAACCAAGCGCCGAGGTTATTGCTGTCATCAAGACAGGACGCAAACGGGAGACGGCACCTTCAAACACCGCGGTATCCACGTTCAACCCATCCTGTATTCGCTGATTGATGCTTTCGACCATAACGACCCCGTTCAGCACAGCCACACCAAACAGTGTGATAAATCCAACGGAACTGGGCACTGAAAGATACTGACCGGAGATCCAGAGTGAAAAGACGCCACCAATAACGGCAAGCGGCACGTTGACCAGAATCAACAATGCTTGACCGACCGAACTGAAAGCAAAGTACAGCAACAGCGCGATCAGGCCCAGAGATACAGGAACCACAATGGTCAATCGCTTCTGAGCTCGCTGCTGGTTTTCGAACTGACCACCAATATCCACCGAATATCCGGGGGGAAGGTTCACGTCTGACGCGATGGTATCCTGAATATCGGCAACCACACTGCCCATGTCACGACCCTGCACATTGGACTGAATGACCACACGGCGCTGAACGTCGTCGCGGCGCACCTGGGGCGGGCCAGACTCAATAGACACATCGGCCACATCACCAAGTCTCACCCAGGCTCCGGACGGCGCCTGTAACCTGAGATCGGCAATAGCATCCCGGTCTTCCCGGAAACGTTTGGCCAAACGCACATAGATATCATACCGCTCGTTGCCGCTGATGATCTGGCCCGCAGCGGCACCACCCAGTCCGTCCCGGACGACGCTCATCACATCAGACACGGCGAGTCCGTACCGGGAGAGTGCCTGACGATCAGGCTGAACCGCCAACTGCGCTTCACCGGCAATCTGCTCCATGGCCACATCCCGTGTTCCCTGAACTGTTCGGACCGCCGCTTCAATCTGCTGACCTTTCTCCGCCAGTACGTCGAGATCCGGGCCAAAAAGTTTGATGGCCAACTGCGCACGAACACCTGACAACAATTCATCAACCCGGGTCGCGATAGGCTGAGAAAAGTTAAACAGTAGCCCCGGGTGCTGTTCGAGCTTCTCCTCAAACAGGGCCTGCAATGCATAGCGATTACTGGCGCTGGTCCACTCGGCTGTTGGCTTAAGGCCGATATAGATCTCGATGTTGTTCACGGGCTCCGGATCGCCGCCTATTTCCGCCCGCCCCGCCCGGGACAGAGCGTAAGTCACCTCTGGAAACTCCATCAGCATGGCCTCCAGTTTTGGCGCCACTTCAAGCGCCGTATCGAGGCTTGATGAGGGAGCCAGAGTCACCCGGAGGTTGATCGTTCCCTCTTCCAGTTCAGGCACGAACTCAGTACCGAGTCGTGGCACAATCAGCGCCGCCAGCACAACAAGAACAGCCGACGCGCCAACAACCACGCGGCTATGCTTCAGTGACCAGGCAAGCCCCATGCGATAGAGCTTTTCCAGGGGTTTTAGAATGAAGCTTTCCCGCTCCCGGATACCCTTACGGAACATGTATGACGCCAGCGCGGGTACAACCACCAGAGCGACGATCACAGCGGACACAATGGCCAGCATGATGCTGATCGCCATTGGCTGGAAAAGCTTGGCTTCCACACCTTCAAAGCTGAACAGAGGCATGAAAACGACCAGGATAATCGCCGTCGCGAAAAAGATCGGCCGCGCCACTTCCCGGCCCGCTTCCTGCAGTCGAAGTGCAATGCCACGATCATCGTGCGATGCATCCAGCGGATCGGGGTCGCCTTCAGCCAACTCATTCCGGTGGGCGTCATGCTCAGCATCGGGATGGGTCAGATGCTTGAACATGTTCTCAACCATGACAACAGAGCCATCCACCAGCATGCCAATTGCCACAGCAATACCGCCCAGAGACATCAGGTTGGCCGAGAGACCGAACCAGGCCATGATCATCAGTGCAATACCGATGGAAATCGGTATTGAAAGCAGCACCAGCGTTGTTGCCCGCAGATTCATCAGGAACAGGGCAAGCACAATCGCAATAAACACAAAAGCCAACAAAAGCGCATTGGTCACCGTCTCTACGGCCTTGGTCACCAGATCCGCCTGGTTGTAATAGGGCTCAAAACGAACCCCACTCGGAAGCGCCTGATTTATGCGATCAATGCGGGCCTCGATGCCGTCGATGGTGGCTTTTGTGTTGGCCCCCATTCGTTTGAGTACAATGCCAGAAACCACTTCACCCAGTTGTTCAACCTGACCGGCTTCATCCTTCCGGGTCATGGTCACCGCACCCTGGCGAATCTCAGTGCCCAACGCCACCTGAGCGACGTCGCTCACGGTCACCGTGATGCCATCACTGGTTTTCACGGGTACTTGTCGGATCTGCTCCAGGCCCTCCTCGCCACTGCCCAACCAGCCCATACCACGGATAACCAGTTGCTCCTGCCCGCGGCCCATGTACCAACCACCGACATTGGAGTTGTTGTTCTCCAGGGCTTCCATGACGTCATTCTGTGATAGGTCATAGGACAGCATCCGAGCCGGATTCAGATTCACCTGGTACTGGCGAACCTCTCCGCCAAACGACAGGATTTCCGTAACCCCTTCAGCCGGTATCAGCAACAGCTTGACCAGCCAGTCGTGCAAGCTGCGCAATTCCATTGCGTCGTACCCCGAATCCGGGTCCGCTATCAGCAGGTACTGGTAGACCTGGCCGAGACCGGACGTATTCGGGCCCATTCCAGGCACCCCGACGCCATCCGGAATCAGCTCCCGCGCGGCCTGTAACCGTTCGAACACCAACTGGCGCGCGAAATAGATATCCGTGCCCTCTTTAAAGACCACGGTGACACCGGACAACCCGGTTTTGGAGATGGACCGAACCTCCTCGACATCGGGCAAGGCATACATTACCGCTTCGATTGGATAGGTGATCAGTTGTTCGACTTCCTCAGCCGCTAGTCCGGGCGCCTCAGTATTAACAGCGACCTGGACGTTTGTAACGTCAGGGAAAGCATCAAGATTCAGTTTTGGGATCTGAAATGCGGCCGTGGCGATAAGCACAGCGAGTGCAATAAGAACCAATAGGCGGTTCTGAACCGCCCAGTCGACTACTCGGTTGAACATAATGGCTCCCGGAATCAGTGGTTGTGCGGATCAAAGCCGCCTTTGGCAATCTCAGAGGCCACAAAAAATGCGCCCCGCAAAACGACTCGTTGGCCCGCAGCCAGGCCGGAAACCTCACGGAGCCCACCAATTGAGCGACCCAGCTCCACTTCCACGGGTTCATACTCGCCTTCGGCCTCTTCCACATAGACCGTCCAGTCACCGTCCGCGCCACGCATCAATGCAGTCTCCGGCACGGCAAGCACCGGCTCGCTGGTCTTAAAACGAAAATACACATCTGCGAACATTCCTGGATGAAAACGATCTTCAGGATTGTCCAGCTCCAGCCTGACAATCCGGGTGCGGGTCACAGGATCAATGGTGTGGGCTTCCTGGGACACCGTTGCCAGGGCCACACGACCAGCTGCCCTGACTTCGGCTTCCGCGCCCTTCTCAAGAACAATGTCGGAGCTTGCTGGCAGATGGGCTTCTACCCAAAGTTCACTCTCGTCAGCAAGAGTCACCAGCGGCTGGCCAGCCTCAACTCTTTGTCCTTGCTCAAAGTCATCGGTCAGCACTGCGCCATCCACGCGAGCCCTTAGCATGTATTCACCGAGGCTACCCACGCCACTGGCCTTCAGTGCACCAATGTCATCATCGTTTAGCCCGTAAGCAAGCAGAGTCGCGCTTGCCGCCTCAATATTGGCTTTCGCGGTATTGAACCGCTGATCGCCAACCACGGAACGACCCAGCCCGCTGATTCGCTTCCATTCAGGAAAAGCTTTCCTGTAATCCGCCTGCGCCTGTGCCACTGTCTCACTGAACAGGGTTACCAGCAGCTGGCCTTTGGTTACGTGCTCACCCAGTTCCACGTGACGCCGCAGCACCACTGAGGCAACCCGGGGGGACACGTGATAGCTGGTATAACCATTGGTTAGCAGCTCACCGGGCGCGTAAATTTCATAGTCAACGAGCCGGCTTTCGAGCGTTGCCACTTCAATGCCGGCCAGATCTTTCTGTTTGGCGTTGATGCTTGCGGTGGCCGCTTCTTCATGGCCACCGTTCTCGTCTTCGTGGCCGTGCCCCCCTTCCTCTTCATGCTCACCTTCTTCACCATGATCTTCCTTATGCTCGCCCTCCTCACCGGTGACTTCCTGACGATCGTCGCCACTGGCAGCATGATCATGGCCGGCTTCCTGATGAGCATCTTCCTCTGCCTGTACAAAAGAAAGTGGGGCTGTAAGCAACGTCAATGCGAATACAGAAATCAGAGTTTTTTTCATAATGAATATCCAGTTTCCAGACTATTTTTGGAAGGGGGTGATCAGTTCGCCAGACTGACTCAAGAGCTCAATCAGACCCAGCTGCGCCTGCTTTTCCAGTTCAATACCGGTTTTCAGGCTCTCCGCGCGCTGGCCCAGCGCCTGGAGATACTCAGAGGTGGAGAGGTCGCCGACCTGCCACTGCTTCTCAAGCAAATCAGCACTTCGCTGTACACGCCCCTGGGAGAGTTCTGTCCATCGGCTGAGTTGGGTGTCGTATCGCTTCCAGGCAGCTCGGGCGCCCGCCAGACCATACTGCTGCTTCCGATAAAGTGCCTGAAACCGAGCTTCGGCCTCTAATGATCGTCGGTTGGCAGCCTGGATTTCGGCACCGTAGTTATTACGGACATTCAGAGGGATCGAGAACGTCAGGCCAACCAGGTTCTCACCGCCATCACGCCCTCCGCTCAGCCCGACCGTGGGAGATGCCGTCGCTCTGCGACTGACCACCTCGGCTTCGCTCCGCAGCACCTGCCACCTCGCGCGGGCGGCAACAATTGACGGATGAGCCAGCAAATTGTCGTTATCGACCCTGGAAGCAAGAGCCGGCCAAATGTGCCCGGGGATCCCCCCATCCTGAGGCCGCCAATCCGGCAGAAGCTCTCTGACCCGGGCTTGCGCCTGATCAACCGCAGCCTTTGCCTGGGCGAGTTCACTGAGCTGCTGAGAAAGGCTTAAAAAAAGCAGCTCTGCATCGGTACGACCCAGGTCGCCCGCCTGCTGGCGTTGCTCAACCTGCTCCAGCAAGGCATCCAGACGGTGTTGCTGGGATTCCGCAATTTCTTCGGCACGCGTCGCCGCGCGCCACTCGACAAGCGCAAACAGCGACTCGGACGTTTGTGCCAAAACCGCTTCGTTCAAATCAGCTTCAGCGGAAAGCCTGATCAGCTTTGCCTTGTCCTTTAGCGCACCCTGTTGATCAGACCAATCGATCGTTTGTGACAGCCCTGCCTCAAAGTTGTTTTCACTGCCCGTTCTGTCTGCTCCAACAGACAGCTCCGGGTTATACAGCGGTTGTTCGCTTGCCTCAGCATCCTGATTCCGGGCTGCCGCCTGCTCTGTCGCCGCCATAACATCCGGATGTTTGCTTATCTGGCCAGTGAGCCAATTTGTCCAATTCACAGTCTCCGCTTGACCGAACAGAGGAATGGACAATAGTACTGAACACAGCAACGCCCTGGGCGAGTGCTTGCTTGCCTTCATCGACTTTCTCCCGAAGGGGTAAATAGCCACAATTCATGGGCGCGAGGCGTCCATGACAAGGTAGGAACAGGCCAGGATAGTAAGTGAAAAGGTTGAAATGAACTTGAATTCGAAGCGTCATCCACAAAAGAAACCGCCCTCCAACTCCACCAGCATTCCCGGACTGTCCTTTTGACGGACAAAATGAGTACCAAAGACTTATGTTTCTGTAGCGCTCAGATCAATAGCCTGTCATTCGATGCCCCTTACTTTCCGTCACTTCTTCAAGGTGATCTATGTCTCGAGCAACGAATAACGCAGGCGCACCGCGCCACGGATTCAAACTCAAACTGGCTTTCCTGGTTCTGTTATGGCCCCTCACGGTCAAATCAGAGCTCGCAGTCGATGAAATTTACTCCCCCCGGGTAACTGCGGGGGATCTCGAAATCGGAGTGGTTGGGGCGTTTCTGGACAGTGAGGGGAGCGAAATTGACAACCTTCGTGCCGATCAGTGGGAGGTGGGTTACGGGCTATCTGAACGCCTGAGCGCCGAACTTAACTTCAACGCAATCAAGAGACCGGGGCGAGCGTATTCACTTGAGGAATACGAAATCGAACTGATTGGAAACTTTTTTCAAGACACTGAGAGCGCTGCGGGCTTGTTCATTGAACTGTCAAAAGAACATGGCCAAAAAGCCGGTGGAGTGACCCTTGGGTCACTTTACGAGAGACAGCTATACGCGCATTACAGCATCCTGACGAACCTTCTGGTTAGCCGCTCATTTGGCGAAGACGACGAGCAGCTTGAGCCCACTGGCTCATTACAGTTCGCCTACACGAAGTCTGACACGTTTCAGCCAGGGCTGGAGTATTACGGGGCCGAAAACAACCATTTGATGGGACCTGCCATCCTGGCTGAGTTCAGAATGGGTTCCAGTATTCTGGAACTCCAGGCGGGCGTTGCATTTGGCCTCACTACGGACTCAGACGATATGATCTATCGCTGGGAACTGGAGATAGAACTGTGATGGCGGCCCGCAACCAAAAGCCGCAGAACCGCCATCCAGTTTCCAGAGCACTAGCTTGAAGCAGGCTCCAGTGCACTCTCACCGGTTTCGCCGTCCTCGATACGAACAGCCCGAACCAGGCGGGATACAAGTACCTTGCCGTCACCCGGGTGCCCATCCTGGGTTCTGCCCGTTCTGACAATGAGTTCCACAACTTCACCAGCGACATCATCGGTCGCTACGTCTACTTCCAGCTTGACCATCTTCACTTTCTCCAGAGGCGACTCATCGCCGACCAGATGACCAAATTCGCTGAGAGGCACGACAGCAATGCTTGTCACGCCCTTGACTCTGGCCAGAGCATCAACCACATGCTCTGCCATAACCTCTCTGACATAAGCCTTTATTTCATACATAAGCCTTCTCCTGCCTATCAGACTTCAACGTCACGACGTTCGGATGCAAACCACTGATACACGCTGGGCAACACTACCAACGTCAGCAACGTTGACGTGATCAGACCGCCAACCACAACCGTTGCCAGTGGCCGTTGGACATTAGAGCCAATGCCATCGGCCAGCAGCAGGGGAATCAGCCCCAGAATAGCCACAGAGGCGGTCATCAGAACCGGCCGCAAACGGCGTTGAGCACCCAACTTGACTGCTTCAATGACTTCGTAGCCTTCGTCCCGCAACTGATTGATGTAGCTCACCATCACCACACCGTTCAGTACGGCTACGCCGAACACCGCGATGAATCCCACGGCAGCGGGCACAGAGAGGTAAAGCCCCGTCACAAACAGCGCGACAATGCCACCAGTAACCGCAAAGGGCACATTCATGAAGATCAGCGCCGCATAGCGAAGACTACTGAATGCCGAAAAGAGAAGCAGGAAAATAAGCGCCAGGGTAATGGGCACAACGATCGCCAGCCGCGCCATGGCCCTTTCCTGGTTCTCAAACTGACCGCCGAACTCCACGAAATACCCCGGCGGCATGTCCACTTGCTCCTCGATCCGCTTGCGCAAATCCTGAACAACACCGCCCATATCGCGACCACGTACGTTCATCTGCACGTACTGTCGCCGACTGGCATTGGAGCGCGAAATTTTCTTGGGGCCAGCGTACATTTCAACATCGGCCACCCGTGAAAGCGGGATGAGCTCGCCACTATTACCCCGGAGGGGAAGCTTTCTGATTTCATCGATGGACCCGCGATAGGACTCTTGCAGCCGGGCGAAGATCTCAAATCGCCGGACACCGTCGAAGACCAGCCCCGCGCCTTTACCGCCAATCCCGGTTTCGACCGTACTCATCAGGTTATCAATGCTGATGCCAAACTGCGCCAGCACTTCACGGTCGGGGCGAATAACGATCTGTTTTTTACCTGCGCTCTGCTGAGCGCGCACATCCGTTGCCCCCGGCACATCATTCGCCAGGGCCGCCACTTCCTTGCCGATCCGGCCCAACTCGTCGAGGTCGTCGCCGAAAATGCTGGCAACCAGTTGCGCCTGAACGCCTGAGAGGAGTTCGTCGGTTCTGAGCTGAATCGGTTGTGACAGATTGTTGGCAAGCCCGGGAACCCGCTCATCCAAAGACTCCGCAATCCGGCTCTGAAGGTCCTCATAGCTCACATCTTCTCGCCACTGATCCAGAGGCTTCAGATTGACGAGCGTCGCGACAACGTTCACGGGTTCAGGATCACCGCCCACCTCGGCACGACCGATCCTGGCATAGGTGCCGGTGACCTCTGGAAATTCATCGACAACGGACTGAATCCGTTTGCCATACTTGATGGCGGATTCAAGACTGGCTCCAGGAGGCAGTGTCGAGCGAATCTGGAACGTGCCTTCCCTGAGCGTGGGCACGAACTCGCTCCCGAGATAGGGAAACAGCAGGAGACTGCCGGCAAAGGCAATGACGGCCACGCCCATCACAATTTTAGGGGCTTTGACGACAGTATTCACCACCGGCTTGTATAGCCGGTTCAGGAACAGAACCAGCTTCGGCTCTTTGTGTTGTCCACCCATCTTGAATGACAGCGAGGCCAGAACCGGCACCAACGTCAACGCGAGTAACAGCGCACCGATCAACGCAAAACTGATGGTGTAGGCCATGGGCGAAAACAGCTTGCCCTCAACGCCCTGCAGCGTAAACAGCGGCAGAAAAACGATAATAATGATGCCAATGGCAAACACAATCGGACGAGCCACTTCCCGGGCAGATTCACCTACAAGCCTCAGAACACTGACCTTTTCCTCTGATCGTTCTTCCAGATGTCGGAAGATGTTCTCTATCATCACAACGGCGCCGTCCACCATCATACCGATGCCGATAGCCAGCCCCCCCAGACTCATCAGATTGGCGGACAGGCCCGAAATCCGCATCGCAATGAATGCGAAAAGCACAGACAACGGCAACGTCGCCACCACGATCAGTGTGGAACGAATATTTCCGAGGAACAGATAGAGGAACACCAGCACCAGAACCGAGCCCTCAAGTAACGCTTTCTCGACAGTGCCTATGGCCTTGCCCACCAACTCCGCCTGGGAGTAATAAGCTTCTATTTTCAGCCCTTCGGGAAGTGACTTGTTCAGATCATCGATTTTTGCGTTGACGTCCTCGAGTACCTGACTGGTGTTGGTTCCGATCAGCTTCATCACGTAGCCGCCCACGGACTCCTCGCCCGAGGACACCTCCGCGCCGCGGCGGATCGCCGGTCCAAGGCTAACCTCTGCCACATCCCTGACATAGATAGGAGACTCTCCCTCGCTCTTGGACACAATGATGTTCTGGATGTCCTCGATGCCCTCGGTACCTGAATTAACCCAACCGTACCCGCGAACTATATACTCTTCACCTCCTCGCGTAATGAAAGAGGCGCCGACGTTTCGATTATTCTGGGTGAGGGCGCCGCGAACGTCAGACACTGTCAGGTTCCTTGCCTGAAGCTTCTGCGCATCGATATTGACCTGATACTGTTTTACCTCGCCGCCGATGGACAGCACACCGGTTACACCCGGAACGGTTCTGAGCTGGGGCTTGACAATCCAGTCCTGGATCGTGCGGATTTCCTGCAGGCTGTATTGATCCTTATCCTCAGCTTCCAGGGAATACATCAGGATGCGCCCAAGACCGCTCGCTATGGGCCCGAGTTCCGGCTGCCCCATCCCTTCGGGAATCTGGCGCTTGGCCTCGGAAAGCCGTTCGTTTACCAGCCGCCTGGCGAAGTAGATATCGGTGCCATCTTCGAAATAGATGGTCACCCGCGACAACCCGAAAATCGACGTGCTCTGCACTTTTTCCAGCTTGGGAATTCCATACATGCTGATCTCAACGGGATAGGAAATCAGCGTTTCGATATCAACCGGCGACAGACCAGGACTGGTGGTAAACACCTGAACCATGGTCGGCGTCGCGTCCGGAAACGCATCCACCGGCAGTTTTTGAAATGAAAATACGCCGGCAACGATCACGGCGATAGCAAAAACAAGCGTCATCAGACGATTGTTCAGCGCATAATTCACAATTGCGTTGATCATGCTCCCCCCGGGGTTTAGTGTCCGTGAGCGGCGCTGCGGCCACTGGCGGTAATGGCCGACATCAGATCAAAAGCGCCTACTGAAACCACTTCCGTGTTTGCGCTAATGCCGGACTTGATCTCGATCCAGTCGTTTGCCTCCTTGCCAAGCGTGACGGGAACCGCCTTGTAAGCCCCTTTCTCATCGCCCGGAACAAACACAACGGAGTCATCGCCAATGGTTTGAACCGCATCATCCGGAACCAGCGGCAGTGAGGCCTCCGATTCCGTCATGATTCTGGCCGTGGCATAGGTATTCGGGCGAAGGTCGCCTCTGGGAGACTCCAGCACAACGCGAACCGGGATGGTGCGGGTCTTTTCATCGAGCATGCTCGACACCCAGGATACCTGCCCACTGTGAAACCGGTCAGAACTTGAATCCCTGGAGGAAATCTGAACCTCGTCTCCCGTTGAAATCTGGTCAATATCGGATTCGGACACCTGAAGAATGGCCCACAACACCGAGGCATCCGCCACGATGAAAGGCGTATCCGACGGACTCAGCGTTTGCCCCAGACGAACATGCATCTGCTCGACACGCCCCTCAATGGGTGAGCGGAGCGCGTATTGCGCCAGCCCCCCACTGTCACCTGACGACTCGCTGCCGTAAACCGCCAGTTGTTCCCGCACGGAATCGTACTCCGCTTTTGTTTCAAGAAAGGCAGCCTTGGCATCCAGGAACTCTTCTTCACTGGAAATACCCTGTCCCTGCAACTCCCTTTCACGATTGTAGTCAGACTCGGCCGCTTCTTTGCGGGCCTCCAGCGAGATTAACCGGGAGCGAATCCGGGCCAGCTCCACACTGTTCAGGGTTGCCAGTAACTGCCCCTTATTGACACGATCCCCCAGATCAACCGCCAACCCTGTCAGTTTTCCCTCCAGCAGCGGACCAACCTCGGCCACGCGGTCCGGCACATACTGAATCTCGGCAGGTGCCGTAACAATTGCGCCAGCGCGCCCCTTGGCAGCCGCCACAGTCTGAATCGACAGTAACTCTGTCTGCTCCGGCGTCAGATGGATCTGGCGGGACTGGTTTTCCTCTCCGGCATGCTCGGCTTCTTCATTTTCGTGCTGGTCACCCTCGGCTTCTCCGGCAGCGTATGCCTGCTGCAAGCTCAGAGCGCCGACAACTATTAACAGTATCTTCAGATTGCGAATCATTCATTCACCCTCAATATTTAGAGAACGGTACTAAGAGAACGGTCAATTTTGAGTTTCATACCCTCAGGAACCGGCTGACATCGACAGAGCACCTCCTGTGCTTATCTCCAGCGCCCGGACGGCATCGATATAATCATTCTGCGCCTGAACGTATTCCTGCCTTACCGACAGGAGATTGTCCTGTGCCGCCAGAACATCCGAGGCACCGACCTTGCCCGCCCGAAGTGCTTTCTGCATCAACTGTAATGTTTCCTCTGAACGCTCCAGGATCGACTCGTTCATCTGGCGCAGCCGAACGGCGGTGGATTCAAACCGGGCCACAGCCGACACAACCTGACGCTCTGTAGCCAGGCGCAAGGCCTCTGCCTCAAGCTCGGAGGTTTTCAGCCGCGCAGCAGCTTGTCTCTGCTCACCGGAATAATTATGAAAAACGGTCAAAGGCATCGACACCCCTGCACCGAAAAGGTTGGAGCCTTCCTCACGATCATAAAATCCGAAGACTTTCAGATTTGGAATCGTCAGGCTTTTCGCAACTTCAAGGCCAGATTCATCCGCTGCAATTCTGGCGGCCGCCGCTTTCAGGTCCGCTCTTTGACTCTGTGCCATCTCGACAAGCTGGCTGGTCGGAGGCAGGTCTTCGAGCGTCACATCAAGCTCGCCGGTCACCCCAACGGCATCGGAGGGGGACACCCCGAGCACTTCGGTAAGGTCAATTTTTGATTGCTCGAGCTTTTGTTCCGCCGAGGCTTTTTGATTCCGGGCCCTGGCAAGCCCAATGACTGCGGTATTGAGATCAATCCGGGTTTGTTTACCCTGTTTTACGGACATTTCAACCAGGTCTTTGGTGCGCTGCATAAGGTCAACGGCACGGGTTGCGGTTTCCAACTCTTTCTGAGCCAGCAGTATCCGGAAATAGGCGGCCCGCACCCGCGCCTTGGTGGCTACCTTCAGGTATTCAAGCTCCTGTTGCCGGGACGTGAGATTGCTCTGGGCACGCGACTGGCCAAGGTCGCCGCGGTTACCCATCCAGATTTCCTGAGTAACCCTCACCCCATATTCAAGGGACTCGTCGGCCTGATCCGGGGTCTGACGGGCCCCCAACTCAAACTCTGGATTGCTCGGCGCCCAGCGGCTGGCATGATCAAGCTGTCCCTGCTGTATCGAGACCGCGGCCCGCCTCAAAGCCAATACCGGGCTATTCTCGAAAGCCATCACCATGGCCTGGTTCAGGGAAACAGCCTGGCTGGCTTTGGCCTGCTGATATTCTTTCAGCGACACACTCTCTTTTGCCTGGGCCGACACCATAGGAGAGACGGCCAAGGCTCCCGGAACTATCATCGCGCACAACAACAATCGTTTGTTCATTCAGTATCATCCTGGCTGTTTGACTGAGGTCAGTGAGTCAGCATTTTTGCGTGGGAATCTGGAACGACCTTACAGACAAACCTTTAATACAGTTTGAAATTCAGACACCAGATAATATGTGAGTTTTGGCAGCAGGAGGCAGAGGTAAGGGCGAGGATGTCGAGTCACCCGGCGTTGAGGCGGGCGTACGATGGCGGGTTCTTGCACGATAAACAGAAAACCGGCCCGTCATTTGGTCCGGTTTTCTGTTTAAGATCTGAATTGCGTGTGATCGCTGGTCCGATCAGAAACTCCTGCTCCAACCCAGCCAGAACTTCGGGTCATCGGAGTTGACAGAGCCAAGCGCGTCGGTTGACTCAATGTCCGCGTACTCCACGTTAACACTGAAGGAACCGAAGTTTCCCGCATCCTTGGTAACGTTGGCGGCGACGTGTGAATAACTTGCCTCGCCAACAGAAGCCTTGCCGTCATCAGCGAAGTCGTAATAGCCAAGCGTCACACCGGCACTGTAGCTGTCCTGCAGAGGCACCCCAACAGAGGCGTAGTAATAGGCATCTCCTTGCACGAACACCCCATCACCACTGGTGTCGCTGTTGATCGTGTAGGCTAGGCCTACAGCAGCAATGCCATAGCTGATCTCGCCGTAAAGTTCGCCGAAATCAATGGAGTCCGGCGCGTCAGGATACGCATAATAAATGTACCCAACGTCATAACCCAGTTCTTCCACAGAGCCGGAGAATCCGGCATAAAGATCAAGCTCATAGCTGGTGCCGTCACCAAAATCGACATTGGAACCCCAGCCACCGGCGTAGAAGCCCGACGCATGCTCATAATCCAACCCTCCCTGGACAGCCGCAGCCCCGTCTGTCTGGGTGACGCCCCGGAACAGATAGTTGCTGCTGGCGCTCACATTTGAGCTGACGTCAGCGCTAACAATGGCGGGCGCAGCCTGAAGTGCTGCAAGCAAAGTGATACTGATAAATCCGGATTTGGTGAAAAACTGCTTCTTCATAATGGATACCTTCGGTTGGGTTTCATTGCTCCAAATATGATCAGCAAAAGTCTTGCCACATCTTATTTATTCTTTTTTATCATAATTATAGAGACAAATCGGCACATTCTGAGCTTGCCCCCGAAAAACGACCGCAACACCTAGCGCCCCAGAACCTGTCACCGGCCCGGACCAGCGCCCTGTTTTGATGCATTCTCTGTAACCATTCTGTAATCTTTGCCAAATAGACTTTAATCGCGCTTCAACACACACAAGCAAACCGAAAAAGGTGAGACAGATCATGAGCAAGAAATATTTGGGCTTGGCTTTGGCGATTTCTGCCGCTTCTGCTGCACAGGCCGGAAACGTTACGACCAGCGGCGAAGACCTTGTGATCGATACCGACAGCGGTATCAAAGTGAAAGTGTCGGATAACTCTGCGTCTTTTCAGCTCGGCGGGCGCATTCAGTGGGATTACGACGCCACGCAGTCTGACGACAACGGTGTTGACACTACCGATTTCGATGTGCGCCGGGCACGCCTCTACGCCAAGGGCCACTTTGGCGACTGGGCGTACAAGACCCAGTTCAACGTCGCTGAAAGTGATGGCGCCGACGGCGGTACTGCTGAAGACCTGTACATTCGTTACATGGGATTTGGCTCAGCTGCAACCGTGACTATCGGTAAACAGAAAGAGCCATTCGGCCTGGAAGAATTAACGAGTTCAAAAGACATCTCAGCGCTTGAGCGATCTGCCATGACCGAGCGTTATGCCCCCGGTCGCAGCGGCGGCATCCAGCTCAGCGGCAAAGGCAGCAACTGGACCTACGGTATCGGCTATTTCGAAGCAGACGGCGATGGCAGCGACGACTTCAATAACACGGCAGTAACCGCACGGGGCACTTTTGCACCGATTCAAACGAATAATATGGTTGCTCATCTTGGTGCGGGCTATACCACGCGCGGCGCCGATGTCCAGGCCGATGAGGTCGACACGTTTAATCTGGAACTGGCCGGCGCTTCCGGACCCTTCCATGCCCAGGCCGAATATTTCGATTCCGAGGAAGGTCAGGTGAATGCTGATGGTTATTACGTACAGCTTGGCTGGATCATCACTGGCGAAAGCCGTCCATACAAAGCCGGAGCATTCAAGCGGGTAAAACCGGCATCGCCCAAAGGGGCCTGGGAAGTTGTTGCCCGCTTTGAAGATGGTGACGGAAAATACAGTGACGTGGGGCTGGCCACGACCGACGGCGAGCAAACAACACTGGGCGTTAATTATTACGCCAACAAGAATGTTCGACTGGGTATGAGCTACATGGATGGCGAAGAAGCCAATGGCGAAAGCGGAGATGAAATCCGTGCAAGGTTGCAATATGCATTTTGACCGCACGGAATCCCCGATCAAACTTATATCTGGCTGAAAACCGATACAGAAAACATCACCATCAAAATATAATCGGAAAATTCAGCTCTGGTTAAGGTTGGCTTGATACGCTTTACCCGAGTCGAGTCAAGTCGATCATTAATGACGTGCTCTGATTTTCAGGGCAGGCACTGGCCTGCCCTGTTTTTTTTAGTGCCTGCCCCGCACCCCTGCCAGCCGGCTTTCGGGCGCCGACTGCCAGCATCTGTAAATTTGTTTTAGTGCAACACTGCCAGACACATTTTGCCGTGCCGTAGACTTGCCGATTTCAGGCTTTTCTGCTAGATAGAACACAGCCTTATTGTTTTTGGGCTGCAATAACGACAATCTCGTTCTAGAGACGCTGGAGGATCGATGAAAACAATACAAAAGCGAATCAGTCAGGGATTTTTGGGGGCGCTGATAGCCGCAAACGGCATACCTGCTGCCTTAGCGGTGGAGGTCCCGACAGCTTCAGGAATCAAGCTGGATATACTTACCCAAGGCAAGTTTCAACCAACCTATTTTTCTAATTTCGATCTGGACAGCAGCGTCGACGATGGCGCTACCGGCACTTCTGCTGGCGCTGTTCAGGTTGGAGATGAGCACGTCAGGGCTGAGGTCAGGCTTGGAGTGGTGGCGACTGGCGATAACTGGACAGGCAAAATACTTCTTGAGAATGACTTTTCCCTTGATGCCAATTCTGTTGATCGCGCATTCCGAGGCGAGAGATTTGGCCTGGAGCAGGCCTTCTTCACTTATACCTTTGATCCCGCATTTACCCTGCAGGGCGGCTGGACCTTCAAGAATCTGGACCTCGCCTCAGGCGGCCTTCTATATGGCGACGACCACCCCTTGTTCGGCGCCACCGGCAAGACCTCGTTCGGTAGCTACGATGTTTTCTGGATGCCGATTACAGATGGGCTGATTTCCAACATCCAGGCTCCTGGAGCAAACCCTGCTAACGGTGAACTGGACTGGGACGTGTTTGCTTCAAAGTTTGATTTTGATCTGGGAAAAGGTAGTCGTATCTCCCCGATCCTGACATACAGCGACAACCAGCAGCAAGGTGCAAAGGCAACCTATTACGGTGTCGAATACATCGGAAATATTGGCGCCATAAAGGTACGGGCCGAGGTGCTGGGCGTGACCGGTAGTTTCGACAATGGCGATGACATCAGTGCCTATGCCGGTTACGCGGGCCTTGAGTACCCGGTTAGTGAATCCTTCAACCCCTTTGTAGCACTACGCGTAGCAAGTGGGGATGACGACCCTACCGACAATGATGTAGAGGGCTGGCTGGGCATCACCGACATCGGCAGATATTCGCCCCTGATCGGTATTGACGGCCAGTTTATGGGATGGCAGCCAAACTCTAACCAGGCGATAGCATCGGGCCTTTTCGGTCTCGCCCTTGACCAGGCTGGCCCTGGTGGTGCTGGGTACGGCGGCATTTCCAATGCCGGCACCGGTAACAACCCAGGCCAGATCATGCTCTCTGTTGGCAGTTCGGGAAATTTAGCGTCGATCTCGCCCAAGCTGTCATATCAGGCACAGGTTTTTCCCATGTGGTTCCAGCAAACGGGCGGCCTTGAAACGCTCAGCACCGCCAGCGGATCGGTGGACAGTTATGCCGGCACCGAACTTGATGTGGCTGTAAAGTACCAGGCTAACCAGTACTTTGCTCCAAGGCTGGTACTCTCCAGTTTCCTGCCCGGCAAGGGCGTTGAGGATGCCACCGGCGCAGACGATGCGGCCTATGTTGCAATGCTCGAGCTGAACTGGAATTACTGAGCCCGGCTGATTAATAACGACTGGAAGCAATCAAGTTGAGGCGCCGGTAACGGGGCCTCAACTTTTTTAAGAGGCATAGATTTATGAAGCCGTTTTTCGTGATCTTCCTGATTTTTTCTGCCGCATCCAATGCTCAGGCCCAAGGCTACGATGTACCATTGGATTCGCTGTCGGAGTGGACAGGAAAGAAGAGCATCAGGGTGGTATCGAATATTGAGGACCTGAACACCGATAAAGAGTTTCTCGCACTGCTGGGGCGCCTCACCGTCAAGGGATTCGATGTAAAGTTTGGCAGTTCCGGACCCATCGACGAAGGCCTGACTCTTGAGGTTCTCCAGGTCAGAGATAAGACGGCACTCTCTATAAAGTCCACCGATTCTCAAAAATACTTTCTTTCCGTCCTGATTGACAAAGCCAATCAGGACGGGGGTGAAATACGAGCCGAAGCCTACACTCCGAGCATTCTCCCACTGCCGGAAGATTTCAGCCCTAAAATGGTTGAGGCGCTGCCTCGGCCCAGCCAGAAAGACAGTCAACTGGTTTTCCTGTCAGATTCGGCATTGGTACTGGGACTCTTCGATGGCGGCAGGGTTAAAAGAATTGATGAACTGACATCAGGCATCAAAAATTCGAAAGCCATTTTCTTGTCAGTTGGCCAGTCAGACTCAGATCCGAACCCGGAGGTTGCCGTAGTATGGGGTCAGGACCGGGATATTTCAGGCAAGGGACAATACACAAAGATCTTCTCTCAGCTTTTTGAAATCTCGGGGCAAACGCTGCAGGAAGAATCCGAAAAAGCCGAGAATGTGGCGTTACGGTTTATCAATAATCAGCTGCACACCCAACGATACGAGTTGCTGCAAGGTGACATTGGAAAAATAGCAGTTACTTCCGGGAAACAGACCAATGCTCGAAATGACTCCGTTGTCCCGGCCGATGCTGGAAACATGATTTTTTCCTACTTCCCTATCGACAACGCTACCTCAATCATAGTAAATGAAGCCAATCTTGAATTGCGGAACTCAAGCTGGAAGTCTTCGCCACAACTCGGGCTCGGCAAGGTATCCTCGCCAAGACTAACGAAACGCCTGAAGGACAGGAAAATCATTACATCACCCGATTACGCCTTTTCCGTTAACGAAGAACATCTGTCCATTCCCAGGAAAGCGGTTGTGAACAATGGATCGGTTGTAACCTATCTCAGAAAAAGAAGGCCGGGGCTTTCTGGCTTAACATCCGCTTCAGGACCAGATTCGTTAATCAAAGCAAGCTGGGACAGTGATACGCCCGAATCCGGGTTTTCGATTTCACCCATGCATGAAATAAGCTCTTTTATTATTGATTTTTCATATGTGAAAAATAGGGGAGCGTTTCGATTACTCGTATTAACTAATGAAGAAAGTGATAACCAGGGCGCAAGAAAAATATACATATATTGACAGGCTCAGAGCCCGGCGATGCCATCCATTGCCTACCCTGAAGACACCCTCAACACACGGCTCGCACTGACACAGATGGGGCCAAAAAACGCGCGCTTTCCTATCTTCACCGGGCTTTGCTGGGGCACAAATGCCCGGAGAGCCGCCGCACCTGCATGGTTTCCGCACACGGCGACTGGTAACCAAAAGTCTAACAGACAAAATGTTGCAATTCGACGGACAGTAATCTAATGTCTTTTTTGTAAGAAAAACAACTATGTTGTGGCTCGAAAAAAATAAATGACTTGACAAAAAGACTAAAAGGGAATGTGCACATGCGCAATAAGCTGAGAACACTCGCCGCTCCGCTGGCAATGGCTGTAGCAACAACGCCGGCTTTGGCCGCAGAGCCGGTCGGACGTGCGTCACCGACTGTAGAAGACCTGAAGGTTGAAATAAATCAACTGACAGCAGAAATGGAGAAACTTAAGAATGGCGATTCGCCCTTCACAGTGAACGGTTATTACCGCCTTCAGGCCACGTCGCAGAGCCTGGACGAGACCAACGACAACAGCAGTGCCTTTGTAGATCAGCGCCTGCGCGCAAAGATCAGCGGCGACCTCAACGATAACGTGACTGTAGTCTGGTACGGTGAGTTCGATTCTCCGTGGGGTGAGACGGGAAGCTGCCAGGGTGACAATTGCGGCAAGCTCAGCGCCGATGGCGTTGGCGTTGAAACCAAAAATGCTTACGCTGAACTGAAGGTGCCAAACAGCGACTGGAAGGTACGGGCGGGCATCCAGGGCTATGGCTTCGGCAAGTACGAGAGTTTCGTCACCAACGACGACATGAATGGCATTTCCTTTGCGGGCAATGTTGGCATGGCCACGCTGACAGGTGGCTGGTTCAAGTGGGAAGAAAACGATAGAGATTCCGCAGACGACGTGGACTTCTACACGGTGAGCGCCGAGCTTCACCCCAGCGAGGTTTTCCACTACGGCCTCACCGGAGCCCAGATCAGCAACAGCAGTCAGGTTGCTCTGAATGGTACGGCGGCTCGAACGGATGACAACTATCTCGGTGCCTACGCCGACTATACCTATGACCAAATGGCCTATAGCGGCTCGGTACTTTACAAAAAGTCGTCCGGGCTCGACTCTGACGCAACAGATGGCGACACCTACATGTTGAACCTGTACGCCCAGAGACACTGGGGCAACGCGAGCCTCAAGATTCACGGCATCTACATTCCGGCTGACGACAGCAGCAATGGTGCAGATCGCTTCGCTGCAAACCAGTCAGGCTGGGAGCTGAATAGCAGTAATCTGCAAATCTTCGGAACAGACTACTACTACAACAATGGTTCTCAGGGGGCTAAGTCAGTTTACGATGCAGCTTACCAGGGATACGGTCTGATGGGGCTAATGGTCTCGGGTGATCAGAAGCTTTCTAACGACTACTACCTGAAGTACGGCACCGGTTACTTCCGGGTTGCCGACGACGCGCCCGACAGCGCCACTCAGGCTAACGGCTCGAGCCTCGGCACTGAAGTCGCTGCCCAGTTCGGCAAAAAATTCGCCGGCGTGTATGACCTCAGCCTTCGTGGATCCTATGGCTTCATGGGAGACTTTTACGGAGACAACCCTGAGGACACCTACAAGGTTGTCGCTATGGTCAACATTAGCTACTGATGATCGTGTAATCTCATGATCCTTGCTATAACGGCCGGGCAGTAGCCCGGCCGTTATTTCTCTGGCGCGCCAGGGATTGATATCCAGCGTAAGCGTCCCTCCCACTACGTAGTTGACTTACCCCACATCCCCAAGCGGTCGTAATAAGTCCGGCGAGACCTTGTATTGCCGGGTAGGCCTTCGAAGGTCACTTTCAGGCGACCCACAATCTTTTCTATATCTTTAGCTAGCCTGAGCTAAGCTTCCAGTATGTATTCACACTCTTCATTCAGAACTGGTTGACACGGTATCCTTTACCCCACAAAGAACGCCCATGAACTTTAAACGTCTGGAAACTTTTATCTGGGTAGCTACCCTCGGGAGCTTTCGCAAGGCGGCGGAGCGGCAAAACACCACGCAACCCGCAATATCCAACCGAATAGCGGCGCTTGAAGAGGAACTGGGCGTTCAGCTTTTTGAGCGGGATTCCGGCCGCACCATGTTGACCACCCGGGGGCAGGAACTGCTGCCGTACGCCGAGAAAATCGTCTCCATGTCGCAGCAGCTTCGCAAACGAGCAGACAGGGTAGCTCTGCTGTCCGGCATCCTGAGACTTGGCGTTTCGGAAACCATTGTCCATTCCTGGCTGCCGTACTTCTTCCGCGAGCTGAACGAGAACACGCCGAATCTGGATGTCGAGGTCACGGTTGATGTCACCGGAAACCTGCGTACCGGCCTGATGGACAGAACTTTTGACCTCGCCTTCCTGATGGGGCCTGTGTCGGAACCGAAGATTGAAAACCAGAACCTGTGTAGCTTCCCCCTGATCTGGGTAGCCAGCCCCACACTGAAGCTGCCGAATCGACGGCTCGAGCTCGAGGAATTGGCACAGTGGCCGATCATTACCTACGCCAGGAACACCAAACCCTTTGCGGAAATCAGCCAGAAATTCAGCGAGCTGGACGAGTTACCCGCCCGGTTCTATTCGTCGAGCTCATTGGCGGCATGCCGCCGCCTGACTCTGGACGGGATAGGGGTGTCAGCGCTGCCACTGAGCGTGATCGCAGACGGGCTGAAAAGCGGCCGCCTGATCACACTGGATGCTGCATGGACACCCTCGCAGCTGGCATTTACAGCCTCCTACCCCAGCGTACCCTTCAATCCGATTGCCGAGTTAGCCGCCAACCTGGCGGTCAAGGTTTCCAAGCGGTACGAGGAGCCAGACATCACGAAAACTTATCACCAAACCTAAAAAACCATAATTAGACTTTTTCGCTCATAAGGATAACCTGAACAATAACGACACAATAATGTCAATCAGGGGTACCCGAAATGAATACCAGCGAATATTCAGACTTCAAGGCAGGCCTGCTTGATCAGGTATCTGTACTGCGCGCAAACATTCGCTCCGGTACCCACACATCCACAACGAGCGGCACGGCGCACAGTCTGGTTCAGGGTAATGTTGTTATCCTGCCGGCGGACTGGGCAAACGACTTTCTTCTTTACTGCCAGAGCAATCCCGTTGCCTGCCCTCTTATCGGCGTTTCCCAGATCGGTAATCCGGCGCTTCCCGGCCTTGGTCGAGACCTGGATATCCGCACCGACATTCCCGAGTACCAGGTGTTCCGGAACGGCGAACGGGCCGAAACGCTCACTGACATCCGGGATGTGTGGCGCAACGATTTCGTAACATTCGTACTCGGCTGTTCGTTCTCGTTTGAAGACGCGCTGATCCGTGCCGGGCTTTCGATCAGGAATGTCGAGCACGGACAGAACGTCTCGATGTATCGCTCAGGCATTACCACACAATCCGCCGGCCGGTTCCACGGCAACATGGTGGTATCCATGCGGCCGTTTAAAGCTGCGGATGCCATCCGGGCGATCCAGATCACAACCAGATTACCAAATGCACACGGCGCTCCGGTTCATATCGGCGACCCCGCGTTGATTGGTATCACGGACATTCATACCCCGGATTTTGGTGACGCCGTCACCATCGGCAGTGATGAATTACCTGTCTTCTGGGCCTGTGGCGTGACGCCGCAGGTTGCCCTGGAAAACGCACGCCCCCCGATCGCGATCACTCACGTACCGGGAAAAATGCTGCTCACCGAGCGGCTCAATGAAGAACTGGCGGTGCTGTAGCGACTGCCAATTGATGATCAAAGCAACAACAACAAAAGAACGGGAGAATCGATATGTTCAAGCAACTTGCGACAGCCACCCTGATGGCAGGGGCTTTCTTAACCACCGCAGTCAACGCCGCCCAATGGCACATGCCAACACCCTACGGCGATGCCAACCTGCCAACCAAAATCGCCTATGAGTTTGCTGAAGACATCAAGGCGGGCACCAACGGCGACATAAACATCACCGTCCATTCCGGTGCCTCACTGGTCAAGCATCCGGAAATTCCAAGGGCCGTCCGCACGGGGCAGGTTCAGTTGGGCGAGATCTTCATCGGCATCATGGGCAACACCCATCCGGTGTTCAAGCACGACAACATTCCGTTTCTGGCAACCAGCTTTGACGACGCGAAGCGGCTCTGGGAGGCGGCGAAGCCCGAGGTGGAAAAACAACTCGATAAAGAGGGCATGAAGCTGCTCTACTCGGTGCCATGGCCTGCCCAGAGCCTCTATACAAAGGCCCCTGTCGATAGGATGAGCGATCTGGAAGGCCTGAAGATGCGCGCTTACAGCCCGTCAACGTCCCGGCTCGCAGACCTCATGAACACCACACCAACCACGGTTCAGGTACCGGAGATTCCACAAGCCTTCAGCACCGGCATCATCGACGCAATGATCACATCACCGTCAACCGGAGCCAACGGTCAGGCCTGGGACTATGTTTCTCACTACACCGACATCAAAGCCTGGATTCCCAAAAACGTCGTTGTTGTCAACAAGCGCGCGTTTCGCCGCCTGAGTGACGAACAACAACAGGTCATTCTTGATGCCGCCGCGGCAGCCGAAATGAAAGGCTGGGATGGCGTTCGTGTAACCGCCGCCGAAGACACGGCGACACTGGCAGAGAACGGTATTGAAGTATCCGAGCCATCCGAACAGCTGATGCAGGAATTTCAGAAGATCGGCGACATCATGATCCAGGAATGGGAAGAAGAAGCTCCGAAGGAAGTCGGCACTATTCTGCAAAACTACCGTTAACGGTCCATTCACAAGACGCTTTCCCCTGGCATTCCAGCGGGAAAGCCGCCTTGGGAGGCATCTTCCATGAGTACCCTTCGAGACAAGTTTTACCTGGCATCTGGTTACGCAGCGGGGTTCTGTATTGCATTGATCATGGTCGTGATTCTGGTGCAGATTGTCGGCCGCCTGTTCGGCTTTATCATCCCTTCTGCTGAAAACGTGTCCGGATACGCACTCGCTGCCTCCACATTTTTCGGGCTTGCCTACACCTTTCACGAAGGTGGCCACATCAGGGTGACCCTGGTCATCCAGAAATGGTCCCCCCGGGCGCGATTCGCTCAGGAGCTGGCGGTACTCATCCTTGGCCTCGGCCTTGCATGCTTTATGACATTCTACTGCTGGCACATGGTGTGGGAGTCCTACGTTTTCGAGGAGGTCTCACACGGCTACATTCCTATTCCACTGTGGATCCCTCAGATCCCGGTGGGCCTGGGCACCTTAGCGCTTACGATCGCGATCCTCGACGACCTTATCGCCGTGCTGCAAAAACGTGTGCCTTCTTACCAACAGCACGAAGATGACATCAATCTGGAGGAAATCTGATGGATACCACGCTGCTTTCCATCGCCCTCGCTGCCTCCATGATATTGATGCTCGCGCTTGGCGTTTGGGTATCACTGACCTTGGTTGGCATTGGCGTCCTCGGGCTACTGTTGTCCGGCAACGACCAGATCGGCCTTCTGTTCGCAACCTCCAGCTGGGGCGCAAGCACCGGCTGGTCTCTGACCGCACTGCCTATGTTCATCTGGATGGGCGAGGTTCTGTTCCGTACTCGCTTGTCCGAGGACCTGTTTAAGGGACTGTCACCCTGGATGGGTGGTTTACCGGGCAAACTGCTGCACGTAAACATTCTCAGCTGCGGTATATTCGCCGCGGTGTCCGGCTCGTCGGCCGCCACGGCGGCCACCATTGGCCGCATGACCCTGCCCGAGCTCAAGGCTCAGGGTTACAGCGACCGCATGGCTGTCGGCACCCTTGCCGGTTCCGGCACCCTTGGGCTGCTGATACCGCCGTCCATCATTCTGATTGTTTACGGCGTGGCGGCTGAAGTGTCCATCGGCCGACTGTTTATCGCCGGCGCCCTGCCCGGCCTCATGCTGGTGGCCATGTTCATGGGTTACACCATGGTGTGGGCGGCATTGAACAAGGATGAGATGCCCAAGCATAAGAAAGAGCACATCTCGTTCTCAGCCAAGATCAAGGCGCTGCGAATGCTGCTGCCGATTGTGGGCCTGATTGTATTTGTGCTTGGTTCGATTTATGCCGGCTTTACCACACCCACCGAGGCTGCCGCACTCGGCGTTTTTGGCGCCCTGTTGCTGGCGGCTGTCACCGGATCCCTGAACGCCGACAGTTTCAAGGCAAGCCTGCTGGGCGCGGTCAAAAGCTCCTGCATGATTGGCCTGATTCTGGTGGGCGCGCACTTTCTCACCTTGTCCATGGGCTTTCTCGGCATTCCAAGAGAGTTGGCGGAATGGATTGGCAGCATGTCGCTCTCTTCTTTCGAACTGCTTGTCTGCCTGACTGCCCTCTTCGTTCTACTGGGCTGTTTCCTGGATGGCATTTCCGTGGTGGTTCTTACCGTCGCTGTGGTCATGCCCATGGTCCAGCAGGCCGGCATCGACATGCTCTGGTTTGGCATCTTTATTGTTCTGGTGGTTGAGATGGCACAAATCACACCGCCGGTGGGTTTTAACCTGTTCGTGATCCAGGCATTGACCGGGAAAGACATTCTCTACGTTGCCCGGGCCGCGCTACCCTTTTTCCTGCTGATCATGGCAGCACTGTTTCTGATCGGCTGGTTCCCGGAAATTGTCACCTACCTCCCTCAGACCATGAGCCGAGGCTAGCGCACATTCACTTGTTTCTGGAGACAACCAATGAAACTCAACTGCGATATGGGCGAGAGCTTCGGTAGCTGGACCAAAGGCATGGATGCCGAGGTCATGCCCTACATTGATATGGCCAATATTGCCTGCGGCTTCCATGCCTCAGACCCGCTGACCATGGACCGCACCGTCAGAACCGCGATTGCCGAGAAGGTCACCATCGGCGCGCACCCCGGCTATCCGGACCTGCTGGGTTTCGGCCGGCGTGACATGGAGTTTGCGCCTGAGGAACTCCAGGCCCTGCTGGTGTATCAGATCGCTGCGCTGGACGGCATCTGCCGCACCCACGGCACAGCCATCGAATACATCAAACCCCACGGCGCGCTCTACAACAAAATGGCAGTAGACCGCACAACCCTGGTAGCGGTGATGGCTGCGGTACGCAACTATGCGCCCCACTGCCCCCTGGTGGTCATGGCAACCCCCGATGCCGACGAGGTTCTGGCGCTGGCCGCCGACGTGGGCATCGATGTGTGGTTCGAGGCGTTTTCCGACCGTGCGTACAGCGACGAAGGCCGACTGGTTAAACGCTCGGTGAAGAACGCGGTTCACGACACGCCGGAAGCCATAGAAAGGCAGGTAACACAGATCATCACCGAAGGCAGCGTCACGTCGATCTCCGGCAAACGTATCCCGATAAAGGCCGACACCCTCTGCATTCATGGCGACAGCCAGCATGCTGTAGAAGCGGCCAGGCACATGCGGCAGGTCGTCGAGTCACTATGATCATTGAAGCCGTCAACGAAAGTACGTGCATCGTCTACTTTGGTGACCGTATCAGCGATGACATCGCCGGCCAGGTCAAGTGGGCCACGGAGGCCATTCGCCAGAACCTGTCGGACCTGGTGATTGACCTGGTGCCTTCGTATACCTCCGTGCTGGTGTGCTATGACGCCGACAGGACCGACCGCTTCGGCATCGCGTCCCGGCTGCGCAAGGCATTGAGCGAGGGCGAACAGGAGGCGCCGGATGAAAGCGGTTCCAGCACCATTGAGTTGCCGGTCTACTACGGCGCCGAAGTAGGCCTGGACCTGGACGAGGTGTGTGACTATTCCGGCCTGAGCCGGGACGAAGTGGTGCGCATCCACAGTGAGCAGACCTACCGCGTCTACGCCATCGGATTCAGCCCGGGGTTCGCTTACCTTGGCATTACCGACCAACGCATTGCCCTGCCCCGCAAAGCCACGCCCCGACAGAAAATACCCACCGGGAGCGTTGGCATTGCCGGCTCGCAGACCGCCATCTATCCCAGCGCCACGCCGGGCGGGTGGCAGATAGTCGGTCGCACACCTCAAAGAATGATCGATTGGGACAGCGATTCCCTGGCGCTGGTATCAGTAGGGGATAGGGTGCGGTTCCGGTCGATTGACCGCCAGGAGTATCTGGACCTGGGAGGCAGCCTCGATGAGTTTTGAAGTTCTGGATGGCGGTATGCTGGCCTTATTGCAGGACCCTGGCCGGTACGGCTATCAGCACATTGGCGTGACCACCGGCGGCCCCATGGACGAGCATGCCTTTCGTTGGGCCAATCGCCTGCTCGCCAATCCACCGGAGGCAGCGCAGATCGAGATCAATATTGGAAAACTGAGCCTGCTGGCCCATGAGGATACCTGCATCGCGCTCACGGGTGCGGACCTCGGAGCGCAGATCAATGGAGAGGCGGCAGCACCCTGGCATACCTATCAAATCCACCGGGGAGACCGTATCGAATTCGGCATGCCGGTGGCCGGACTAAGGGCATACCTTGCCGTCGCCGGGGGACTGAAGCCCACCGTAAAACTGGGTAGTTGCGCCACCGTCGTGCGCGAAGGCCTTGGGGGTCTGGATGGACGCGGGCAAAAGCTGGCCAAAGGCGACTGCATCGGGTTTGACCGCAGCCATCCAAAGACCATGGCAAGCCTGCCAGCCGGGGAAATTCCGGACTATAACCAGGACCTCCACATCGGTGTGATCCCCAGCTACCAATACGCGCACTTCTCTGCTGGTGAGCGTATGAAATTCTTCACGGGCTGTTACGAGGTCAGCCAGCGAATCGATCGCATGGGCTATAGGTTAACCGGCGACCCTATACACTCTGAGCTGGACGGCATCATCTCCGAAGGCATCGCCTATGGTGCCATTCAGGTGCCCAGTGACGGCCAGCCGATCGTCCTGATGAAAGACCGGCAAACCATCGGCGGCTACCCAAAAATAGGCTGCCTGAGCGCCCTGGATGCTGGCCAACTGGCGCAACGTGGGCCCGGGACACGGATCCGTTTTTACCTTGCGGACGTCGCAGAGGCCGAAGCCCAACGCGCGATTTTCAACCACAAGCTGGAAACCTTCAAACCATCACTCGCCGGCCCGTAGCCGGGTACGCACGCCCCGCGACGTCATCACCGCCAGCACCTCCATCAAAGACAGCACACCCCGGTCGTGCTTCTTTGGTGCCTTACCCTTACCCATGCGTCCGAGTTGCCGGGTGTACCAGCTCACTTCCATCAGCGCCATCTCATCAATCAAGCGAATGCCGGTGCGAATGGGTTTCACGGAACTGGTAAATGCCTGCCCTGCCATAATGCGTCTCGGGAAGTCCGGCTCCACCGCCAGTGGCCGCGCCAGGCCCACCAGATCTGTAGCCCGCGATGCCACAGCTTCCGCCATGCCTGACTCGGTGCGGAAACCACCGGTTACCATCAACGGCACGTCCACCCGCTTGCGCACCTTCTCCGCAAATTCCAGGAAATACGCCTCCCGGGCGACGGTGCTGGCCTTCGCGCCATTCACACCCTTGGCACCTTTCGCCATCGCCGGGTTTTCGTAATTGCCACCGGAAATCTCCACCAGATCAATGCCGAGCTCCGTCAGGGTCTCGATAACCTTTAACGACTCTTCCTCGGTAAAACCACCCCGCTGGAAATCCGCCGAATTCAGCTTGATGCCCACACTGAACTGCCCGCCGGTCGCCGCGCGGATGGCTTTGTACACCTCCACCACAAACCGCATCCGATTCTCGGGACTACCGCCCCACTCATCCTCCCGAACGTTATGGTGTGGCGACAAAAACTGACTCACCAGATAGCCGTGCGCGCCGTGAATCTGCACCCCGGAAAAGCCCGCCTTCTCTGCAATCGCTGCACTGCTGGCGAACCGCTGGATAATCTCCTCAATCTCCGACACCTCCAGCGCCCGGGGCGTCGCAAACATGGCCTGCAACTCCTTGCGGAACGGAACCGCACTGGGCGACACCGGCGCCTTGTTCAGCATTTTCGGGCTCTGCTTACCGGGATGGTTGAGCTGCATCCACAGCTGGCACCCGTTGCGTGAACCAGCCCTCGCCCATTCTCGCAACAGGTCCAGATCCCGCTCATCCTCCAGCACCACATTCCCTGGCTCACCAATATGTCGCCGATCAATCATCACATTCCCGGTGATCGACAACCCGATCCCGCCATCCGCCCAAGTGCCATAAAGCCGTGGCAGATCCCGCGTCACACGGTTATCCATGGTTCCAAGGGTTTCGCTCATGGCCGATTTGGCAAATCGATTGGGTATCACCGCCCCGTTTTTCAGGGCTAGCGGCTGGGAAAGCAGTTCGGCAGGGTTCATTGATCGGTCTCCGTAGGATGCCTGGAATTTTCCAAGGACGAGGGCCGATCATGGCGAGTAAACAGAATGGCTGCATTGGCCGGAATGCCGCACCAATTGCGGTGACATACAAGTCAGTATGAAAACAGGAGATATCCACAAAGCCAAAACAAGCGAGGCCGGTCAGGTTATTCAGAACCGGGGAGCGCCAGGGATGGCGCGACCGAGCCCTACAGGGACGTATCCACGGGCGTGTTCTGAATAACCTGACCGGCCTCGCGACCGCTCCGCAGCCCGAAGGCCACGGAACAGAACTGCCAGCCTTAAAGAAGCAGGGACCGAATATCCCCCAACAACTGACTCAACACCGAGGTAAACCGGGCCGCATCAGCCCCGTTCACCGCGCGGTGGTCGTAGGACAGCGACAATGGCAGCATCAGCCGCGGCTGGAAATCTTTGCCATCCCAGACCGGCTTCATCGCCGCCTTTGAGACACCAAGAATCGCCACCTCCGGCGTATTCACGATCGGCGTGAACGCCGTGCCACCGATACCACCCAGGCTGGTGATGGTAAAGCAGGCACCCTGCATCTCGGCCGGCTTAAGCTGCTTGTCCCGCGCCTTCTGCGCCAGGTCCGCACTTTCCGCCGCCAGCTCCCAGAGTCCCTTCTTGTCGACATCCTTGATCACCGGCACCATCAGCCCGTGAGGCGTGTCCACCGCAATCCCAATGTGAATGTACTGCTTGCGGATCACTTCCTTGCGGTCCATATCCAGCGACACATTGAACTGCGGCAACTCCGCCAGCGCCGTGGCGCAGGCCTTCAGCAGGAACGGAAGCGGTGTCATCTTCACACCTTTCTTCTCGCCGGCTGCCTTCTGGGCCTTACGGAAGCCTTCCATGTCGGTGATATCCGCGTCCTCGAACTGGGTGACGTGAGGCACGTTCAGCCAGCTACGCTGCATATTGTTCGCCGTAGCGAACATCATGCGCGACATGGATTCACGCTCAATTTCACCAAACTGACTGAAGTCCGGCAGTTTCACACCAGGAATGCCGGCGCCACCGCCACCAGCCACGGTGCTGCCCTGCTGCGTCTGCTGCAGCTGGCTTTTCACGTACGCCTGGACATCGTCTTTCAGGATGCGACTCTTCGGGCCGGAACCTTTGATGCGAGTCAGATCCGCGCCGAATTCACGGGCCAGCTTACGCACCGCCGGTCCAGCATGAACCTTGGCACCCGGTGCCGGTGGCTCGTAGGTTGCCGAGGGCTGCTCCGGTTTCGGTTCGGAAGGCTTGCTTTTCGATTCAGGCTCACCTTCCTGCTTTTCCTTGCCGGAAGACTCAGACGCCTCGGACGACGCGTCCTCTTCGCCTTCGTCACCACCCTCTTCCACGATGGTCACTTCAACCAGATCGAGACCTTCGGAGATCTTGTCGCCTTCGGACACCAGAATCTTGCCAATCTTGCCGGCATAGGGAGACGGAATCTCCATGGTGGCCTTGTCGGACTCCACGGTCACCAGCGCATCGTCCGCCTCAACCTCATCACCTTCGCTGACGTTGATCTCGATCACCGGCACATTGTCGAAGCCGTCCAGCGCGGGCACCTTCACGGTTTCCTTACGGGAACCGCCGGATTTCTTCGGTGCCGGCTTTTTCTCTTCAGACTTGGTTTCTTTGTCGTCCGACTTGGCTTCCGCCTCGTCTTTCTCATCGGACTTGGCGTCTTCGCCAGAATCCTTGTCGTCATCCGAGCCACCAGTGTCGCCACTGGCTTCCATCATGCCAACGACATCGCCTTCCTTGACCTTGTCACCCACTTTGACGGTGATCTTGGTAATTTTTCCGGCACCCGGTGACGGCAGTTCTACCGATGCTTTATCGGACTCCACCGTCAGTATCGGATCTTCTTCCTCAACCGAATCTCCCTTACTGACGAGCACTTCGATAACCTCGACCTCGTCTGCACCGCCGAGATCCGGAACCTTGATTTCCTGTTCACTCATGGCGGTCTCCTTAGCTCAGCACCGGGTTCGTTTTGTTGCGATCGATTCCGTACTTGCGCATAGCCTCGAGAACCACGTCGTTTTTGACTTCGCCATCCCTTGCCAGGGCTGCCAGCGCGGTCACCGCCACGTAGTAACGATCCACTTCGAAGTGGCTGCGCAATTTCTCGCGCGTATCACTGCGACCGAAACCATCGGTGCCCAGGGTCAGATAGGTTTTCGGAATGTACGCCCGCACCTGTTCAGACAACAGCTTGATGTAGTCGGTGGACGACACCACCGGCCCCTGCTGCTTCTCCAGGCATTGAGTAAGGTACGACTTCTTGGGCGTATCGTCCGGGTGCAGGCGGTTCCAGCGCTCGATGTGCAGGCCGTCACGGGCCAGTTCATTGAAGCTGGTCACGCTCCAGATATCAGAGGCAACACCAAAGTCTTCTTTCAGCAGTTCCGCCGCCGCGCGCACCTCGTTGAGGATGGCGCCGGAGCCCATCAGCTGAACCCGTGGCGTTTTCTTACGGCCCTTGGTTTCAACGGAATCCAGCAGGTACATGCCCTTGATGATGCCGTCTTCCACTTTCTTGCCGTCCTTGCCTTCCGGCATGGCGGGCTGCTCGTAGTTTTCGTTTTCGATGGTCAGGTAGTAGAAGACGTTCTGGTTGTCTTCAAACATTTCCTTGATGCCATGCTGGACCACCACGGCCATTTCGTAACCGTAAGCCGGGTCATAGGCCTTACAGCTGGGAATGGTCTGGGCCAGGATATGGCTGTGACCGTCCTGGTGCTGCAGACCTTCACCATTCAGCGTTGTGCGCCCGGCGGTACCACCCACCAGGAAACCCCGGGCCTGAATGTCACCCGACGCCCAGGCCAGGTCGCCCACACGCTGAAAACCAAACATGGAGTAGAAGATGTAGAACGGTATCAACGGGAAGTTGTTGGTGCTGTAGGAGGTCGCCGCTGCCATCCAGGCCGCCATGGAACCATCTTCGTTGATCCCTTCCTCAAGCACCTGACCTTTCTTGTCTTCCTTGTAGTACATGATCTGGTCACGGTCTTCCGGCACGTACTTCTGGCCTTCAGAGGTGTAGATACCCATCTGGCGGAACATGCCCTCCATCCCGAAGGTACGGGCCTCGTCCGGTACGATCGGAACAATTCGCTTACCGATGCGCTTGTCTTTGGTCAGAGCCGTCAGCAATCGCACGAACGCCATGGTGGTGGAGATCTCACGACCGTTGGAGCCTTCCAGCAAGTTCTTGAAGGTATCCAGTGGCGGCGTCTGCAACGGCTGACAGTCCTTGCGACGCTTGGGATAGAAACCACCCAACTCTTGCCGGCGCTTGTTCATGTAGACAATTTCCGGACTGTCCGGCGCAGGCCGGTAGTAGGGCACGTCCTTGAGCTCTTCGTCTTTCAGCGGCACCGCAAAGCGATCACGGAAGGCCTTCAGTTGCTCAATATCGAGCTTCTTGAGCGAGTGTGCCGTGTTTTGCGCTTCGCCGGCCGTACCGAAGCCATAACCTTTGATGGTATGGGCCAGAATCACCGTCGGCCGCCCGCCATTGTTATGAATGGCGTGATGATAGGCGGCATAGACCTTATAAGGATCGTGGCCACCGCGGTTAAGCTTGTTGATGTCCTCGTCGGTGAGGTTCTCCACCATCTTGGACAACTCCGGGTACTTACCGAAGAAGTGCTTACGGGTGTAGGCCGGACCGTTGCTCTTGAAGTTCTGCAGGTCGCCGTCAACGGCTTCGTCCATGACACGCTGCATCAGGCCGTCCTGATCCTTCTCGAACAGGGGATCCCACATGCGGCCCCAGACCACTTTCAGTACGTTCCAACCGGCTCCGCGGAACACGCCTTCCAGTTCCTGGATAATCTTGCCGTTACCACGCACAGGGCCGTCGAGACGCTGCAGGTTACAGTTAACGACAAAAATCAGGTTGCTGAGGTTTTCGCGGCCGGCCACAGAGATGGACCCCAGGGTTTCCGGCTCATCGCATTCGCCGTCACCGACAAAGCACCACACCTTGCGGTCGCCCATGTCGATCAGCTCGCGGCTGTCCAGGTACTTCATCACGTGGGCCTGGTAGATCGCCTGGATCGGCCCCAGCCCCATGGATACCGTGGGGAACTGCCAGTAATCCGGCATCAGCCAGGGGTGCGGGTAGGATGACAGGCCGTCGCCGTCAACCTCTTCCCGATACTTGTCCAACTGAGCTTCGTCAAAACGCCCTTCCAGGTAGGAACGGGCATAAATGCCCGGAGAGGAATGGCCCTGGAAATACACCAGATCCGATTCACGCTTCTCGTCACCGCCGTGGAAGAAGTAGTTGAAGCCAACATCGTACAATGTGGCCGCCGAGGAGAAGGATGACACGTGCCCGCCCAGATCACCCGGGCGCTGATTGGCCCGCAGCACCATGGCCATGGCGTTCCAGCGGATCAGCGAGCGAATACGCCGCTCCATGAACAGATCACCCGGCATCCTGGACTCCTGGGTGACAGGAATCGTGTTGCGGAAGGGCGTGGTGATGGAATAGGGCAACTCGGTGCCGTCGCGGCTGGCTCGTTCGGAGAGCCTTTCGAGAATGTACTTGGCGCGATCAACGCCCTCCTGTTCGATCAGAGACTCCAGCGCATCCAGCCATTCACTGGTCTCTATGGGATCATCGTCCTGGTACATCAAACCTCCCCTTGGCATTAAAAAGTGCAGCGCACGCCACGATCAGCAGCTGAGCGCCTTGCAATATCGATAAGCTGCGATGAAATGCAGAGCGTTTTATTATGGGTATCCGCCAGTTCGTTACCTTGAACAAGCATAGAACACGATCGCCAGTTTTACTGCCTGAAGCGCCCTTGCGTCACTCGGCTTTTGGCCAAGCGAATCAGGTAGCATTCACATACCGGCACAACCATACCGACGATTAGGTAGTATTTTTACTACATTTCGGCATGAAAGTTCAATTTTTGAGGAAAATTCACCATAGCCTGTCGGACTATTTCGGTTACTTACGTAAGAATGGCGCCTTTTTCTCTCTCAAACAAGCACATTCAGACCAAGGTCGTAGGATTCCTACCAATTTGATTAGACCTGAAAATACTTTCATATTTATGTATACTCGCCTGCCCGTTTTTTGACCAGCGGAGCGGTGGCAACGTCCACCCCTCCAGAATATGGCTCACAACCAAAGAGGGCGATCTATGAACTCCATCGTCACGTTCCCGAACCGGATTCCAACCGCCGAGTTCGAAGAGCGGCGTTTCAAGGTCTACACAGACCGCCAGCTCGATAAAATTGACGTTATCCAGAATCTCCCTGAAGAGACCCTGTTTGAAATGAAGGTCGTGGCCAGCGTGCTGCCCTTCCGCGTTAACGAATACGTGATCAATGAGCTGATCGACTGGAACAAGGTGCCGAATGACCCACTTTACCAGTTGGTGTTTCCCCAGAAGGGCATGCTGAAGGACGAGCATTACGAGCGCATGGCAAAGATGCATCGTGAGGGCGCGGAAAAGAAAGAAATACAGGCCGTGGCGAAAGAAATTCGCGACGAGCTGAACCCGCACCCGGCCGGCCAGATGGAAATGAACATGCCGGAACTGAACGGCGAAGTACTGGACGGCGTTCAGCACAAATACCGTGAAACTGTTCTGTTCTTCCCGGCCCAGGGCCAGACCTGTCATTCCTATTGCACCTTCTGCTTCCGCTGGGCGCAGTTCGTGGGCGACAAGGACCTGAAGATGGCCAGTACCGAAGCGGAAAAGCTTCACGGCTACCTCCAGGAACACACCGAAGTCAGCGACCTTCTGGTCACTGGCGGCGACCCCATGGTGATGAAAACCAAGAACCTGGTCCAATATCTGGAGCCATTACTTCAGCCGGAGTTTGACCACATCCAGACCATTCGCATCGGCACCAAGGCCCTGACCTTCTGGCCCTACCGCTTCGTGACCGACAAGGATGCGGACGAACTGATTGACCTGTTTGCCCGCCTCGTGGACGCCGGTAAGCACGTGGCGATCATGGCGCACTACAACCACTGGCAGGAAATCACCACCGATATCGCGGAAGAAGCCATCCGCCGCCTGCGCGCCACCGGTGCCGAAATCCGCGCCCAGGGCCCGTTGATCAAACACGTAAACGATAACGCGGACGACTGGGCGAAGCTCTGGGATAAGGAAGTACAGCTGGGCATCATCCCCTACTACATGTTTGTGGAGCGGGACACCGGTGCCAAGAACTACTTCGAAGTGCCTTTGGTGGAAGCCTTCAATATCTACCGCGAAGCCATGAAGCAGGTTTCAGGCCTGGCTCGCACCGCCCGCGGCCCGTCAATGAGCGCTGGCCCCGGCAAGGTTGAGGTACAGGGCATCACCGAGATTAACGGCGAGAAAGTGTTCGTGCTCCGGTTCATCCAGGCCCGCAACCCGGACTGGGTACAGCGCCCGTTCTTTGCCAAGTACAGCGAAACCGCCACCTGGCTGCATGAGCTGGAACCGGCCCTTGGGGAAGAGAAGTTCTTCTTTGAGGATGAGTATGAGCAGATGAAGAAGGGCAACGGGTAACCCGGCCTCATAAAAAAGGTTCATCGCACTTTACCGGGAAACGCTGCTTTTATCTTAAGGAAGAAGTAGTCGTTGTCCCGGTAGCCATAGGCCATCCGTTTGATGACCTTAA
>NZ_LSMM01000023.1:0-72078 GCF_001566815.1 Marinobacter sp. Hex_13 | reverse complement strand
CCCCGCCGTACGCGCTGCCGGAGCACAAGACCAGAACCACTCTCAAGACCCAGACCCACAAGGGTGAGGGCAGCAACGAACTGCGATTCGAGGATGAAGCGGACAAGGAACAGATCTACGTCCACGCCCAGAAAGACCTGGACCTGCTGACGGAAAACAACCGCACCGAAGTCATCAAAAATGACAGCCACCTGACCGTGGACCGCCATCGCAAGGCCCACATCAAGGGCAATGACCACGCCACCGTGGACGGTGAGAAACGGGAACAAACCGGCAAGGACCACAGCTTCAACGTCACCGGCACCCTGCACCTGAAAGCCGGCACCGCCTGGCTCAGCGACTCCGGTACCGAACTGCACATCAAGGCCGGCCAGAAAGCCGTCATCGAAGCGGGTGCCGAAATCACCCTCAAGGCCGGCGGCAGTTTCGTAAAGATCGATCCCAGCGGTGTCGCCATGGGCGGCGCCGCCATCAAGCTGAATGCCGGTGGATCGCCGGGTAAGGGCAGTGGGCAGAAGGTTCAGGTGCCGGAAATGCCGGGGTTGGTGGAGAAGAATGGTGGGGCTGTTGCGGCTGAAGAACTGCTGGAGACACCCCAAAGACCGATGGCCAAGCCCGACCAGATACGCGCCATCAAAAATGCCGCGAACCAGGGTAAGGGTATCTGCCAGGTTTGCTCGCCAGAATCGCAAGGGGCGGTCTGATGGGTAAGCTGGCTGAATTTCCCGATAAGGGCAGAACGTTCATTCTTGTCGACGGTGCAAAAGTGAATGATTTGTCCCAGATTATTTATCGTGAACTAGAAACACCTCATTGCGATGCGCTCTACAGGGAAACTGAGCTTGCTGACCTTTTGGAAATTTCACCATGGCTGGTTGAAACGGGAATAGACAGCTCTCTGGCACTTAGATGTTTCGAAGAGTGGAAGTCTCAGGGTGTAGCGATCGCAATGCAGTCTGACTGCAATTTTGAAGGGGTCATGGACCATTTGCGTGGATTGCTTATGGCCAGGTTGGTGACGGGGGATGACGTTGTGTTCCGATTCTATGATCCTGAAATCGCGCGGCATCTGTTGAAGCTGGATTCATCAGGTGAAGATGTGAGGCGATTGATGGGGCCTTGTAGCCTGTTCGCCATTCAGGATCGTCGCACGGGTGAGTGGGAGTTCTTTCACAATGACCAACCCAATAGTGAGCAACAGGCTGAGATGTTCAGCATTCGTGAGGAACACCAGGTTGCGATGGAGAGAGCAGCGGAAGAGACGGCCCTCAGGAAGCTCGAGCTTCACGTTGCAAACTACTTTCCCCATTTGCTTCAGAAAACGAATGCAGATGGGCAGGATTGGGGGGCAGTCTCTGCGCTAGTCGACGGAGCAAAAGCGCGGGGATTGTACAGTACCCGCGGTATCGCCCTGTATATCAACACAATCGGCTGGCTTGGGCACCATGCATTCGAAGGCAGTGAAGTACAGACTCTGTGGAAAGAGAATTCCGCAGTACCAGGCAAAGCCATAGCGCGAATTGCAGAATTCGCCGAGAAAAAGTCTACGGAGGGACTGGTCCATGGGTAGTGCTAACAGCTCAGCGTTTTTACAGGGTGCTGATGACATCGACTCAGCGGCACAAATGTGCCCTCTCAAGCTCAAAACCGTTGCATTGTATCCGGTGCGCTGGGCGATCAGTCAGGAAGAGGTTACTTTGCCCCCCAACTTCTGCCCACCTTCCGTGGCGCTTGGAACCACTCATTACTGTGTTCGAAAACTGACACCCGGTTGGGTCTACATGTTCTCCGAAGTTTTCGGAACGCTACATGAGTACCGGGTCAATGAGCAGGGCCTGATAACCGAAGTACAGCCCGGTGTGAACTCTGTACTGCTTCCAGATGTCGATGCTGAAAGTGCTTTGCCCGCTATACATCACCCGGCTGGAGGAAAGGTGCTCCTGAAATTCGTGCAGCATCGATGGACTGTGCGTTTGCAGGAACTTGTACGAACAGATGCACAGGTCCGCGACGAGCATATGCAGCCGTTTGACTTGAGCGGGCTTCCGGAAAAGCGTGAAGGTGCAAATATCAGTGAAACCGAAGCCATAAACGGAGTGGTTGAAGATTTTCGGCCAGAACCAATGGATTTCGAGTGGAGCCTGACGGATTTCGCGCAAGGAATCAGCGAGTCGGATTTGCAGGGGCAGTGCAAGAAAGAAACCGAGTTCTCATACTGCGTTGCCCTTGAAGATGAAATCGGTATCGCCTCCGAGCTGGGCCAATTGCACGCCCTTCATGTAAATCTGATTATGAATTACGCGGAGGAGAACGCCTACCCCTACACCACCTCCCAGATGGTGGATGCGCTCATCGCCCGTGAGGCCAGCAAAAAGGAAACGCCTGAAGACCAACAGGAAGTCACCGAGGAACTGAAAGAACGAATTCGTTCAGGGGAAAAAGACGCATTCGTTGAAAGCTACCACAAACAGCTTGAAGAGTATGACCAGGCCCGGGCATCGGTATTCGACGACTGGAAGCGGTGGATTGACTCCGTCCAGTTGGCTAGGAAACTGGAGTTCAACGACTGTTACTGCGCGGAAGGGTTCGAGGCGGTTGAGCAGGAACTGGCGGATATACTGGATGGCTATGTCGGTGCAGAAAAGGGCAAGGAAGACGCCGAGCGGTGGTTGGAAGCAGACGAAGGCGAAGCCGGCACTGTCGGTAACATGCTCAGTACCGTGCTGTTCCTGGCATCTGCCACCAACGGTATTGCCCAGAAACTGAAAGACCTTCCCGGTTTTGATTATGGTCGCCTGAAGATCGTCGACAGTATCTTCGACATGCCGGCGCATGTGCGAGTGAGCACTGCCACTGATGTTCTGATGCTGGAATTTGCCGCCCCCGCCGCAAAGATGGGAACCTGGGCGAAAGACCCTCAGACTTGGCCGCAGTGGAAAAAATGGACCAAGGCCGTCCAGAAACGCTATGGCATAGATGTTCATCGACAGGGAATCACCCTGAATACCGCGACGGACCTGCTCACGGCGGTCCACCGCAAATCACTGGAAGCTGCTGGCCATAACCTGTCTGAACTGACAATGACGCCACTGGCCGCCGGCATGGCGGATGCCAGGATCAGGAATTACCTGCGTGGCACCATGATCGACGTGTTCCACCTGACCCCGGATTTCAAGGACAATCCCTTTGGCTGGCTTCATACCCGGCTGGACCCGGTGGTTGAAAGCATTAAACAGAACCGGGGTAAGTTTATCGGCGCCGTAACCTTCTTTCACGCGATTAACGTAGTAAGCCTGTTTTCCGGACTGGACAAAACCCAGCAGGACGTGATTTTGGGCGACCGATCCGTCATTGATCGGTGGGGGTATTTTTTATCTGGCCTTTGGAGCATCGGCGAAGGCGTGGTCAACCTCAGCGGGTTGTTGGTCAGAGAAGAGTTCGTCAGGGCTCAGAGGGCGAACCTGTCAGTAGCTGGGGCCAGGGTATCGGTGGCTCTTAGCGGTGCAAAAGCTGTTCGAATATTGTCTAAAGGTACAAAGGTCATCGCGAGAGCGACTGTTAAGTACCTTCCCTATGTGGGTGTTTTACTCACAATAGGTTTGGAAGGGCAGAGGGGCTACAGGGCTTTGAACACGGGCCATTCCACGATGGCGGCCCTGTCCGGGGTTCAGATCGGACTGAGCATCGGTATAACTTATTTGGCTTCTCTGGCAGTGGCGGGTGCGGTTACCGGGGCAGGTGTGGCCGTTGTGCTCGTAGTGGGAGGGGTTCTGATTGCGGTGTCTTTTGTTATCAGCGTGGTACAGCTATACATCGCCCGGTCCCGGATCGAGGATTTTCTGTCACTGTCCTTCTGGGGCAATGCTCCTACGTTGCGTTACTGGGATGAACAGTCCAGGCCGTCGAGCGCGGAACTGCTAGAGGAAAGCCGAGCGGTTATTTCTCAGGATGAAGGCGTCGATGTCAGGCGTTATTTTGAAGCGGAACTGGATGCGTTTTATTACATGCTGTTTTCTCCCATTGTTAGGGTGACCGAGCATATCGGTCGACATTGGGATATAAACCGGGGTGAGCATCAGGTCATGTCGGAAATGACCTCCTTTGTGGTGTATTTTCCTGGTTATAGTGCGGGGACCTGCACGTATTCCATCAAGCTGTTCGAGGTGAACACGAACTGGTTCGGAGACAGTGAACCGAGGGAAATTACCCGCCTGTTTGACAGCATGAAGCGGCTAGGCGGCCCTCCGGAGGGTTTGCTGTATCGGTTTGACCACTACAACCACAACAAATGTGACCAGCTTGAAATGCTGATTGAGTATGAGAAGGACGGCCGCAAAGTCACGGGTGAAAACGGGCTCCGTATTATCCTGAATGGAAACGATGTAGAGGAACTGGGTGTCGATGAAAGACTCGCCTTTGAAGTGTGATTTTCCGGAAACGGACCTGGAACAAGAGCTGGAAAAAAAGCTATACCGCACTCATGGTGGTCGGCTTGCCAGCCCACCGGCCCGGAAAGTGGTGGGGGTGTCCGATTCCTCGGAGGACATGGAGTATGGTGTCGCCTACTTCAGCGAAAGGTTCATGGACATCCGGTCGGCCTTCTTGATCTTTAGGCGGTTCCAATTGTCTGTCATAAATCTGTTCATGGCAGTCGTGCTGGTGTTGGGCTGGATTGTTAGCCTGTTCTATTCGAAGGCACTGCTGGCGGTATTGGTCGCTTTCGGGCCCGTTTGGGTAGCCATCTACCTATTTGAGATCTTCTTTCCGCTTACATTACCGATCCGGATCGACCGGAAGGAGGGCTTTGTGTACGTAGGGCACCGGGGCACCTTCTACCGGATCCCTTGGGACGAGCTTGAAGTAGCCTTTTCCTACAACTGGCAGTATCTGGGCTCCGGTGTTGTGTGGGAGCGGCAGTACTACGCCCACCTGTTCATGCGTGAAAAGCATTACTTTTGCGGAAAGCCCCCCAAGATGCCTCTGCAGCGCAAAAAGATATCTTCCGGGTTTAAGGAAGAGGATATGTATCGGAAATGGAACTTTATTGTCAGATACTACAACGAAGGGGTCGTTGAAGAGGACGCTGATAATCTTGTTATGGCGAATTACGACTCATATCGCAAGGATATACCCTCTAAGTCAATGGCAGCACGTGTCGTCGACACGTTATTGCTAATAACTTTTATGCCCACAATGTATTGGTGGGCGTTTTCACCCTTCAAGTACAAATGGCCGAAAGAGATTGAAGCAATATTTGGGAAGATTAACTACTACTGATTCTCCGCTATTTGCATTGGCTGATTCTGGCTTATATAGGTTTCAACTACGACGATCAGCTCGACAGCCATCTTTCTTGTAAAGCGTAACTATAGTCCCGTATACGGAGATTAAAAAATGAAGAAAGGACTCCTACTCCTCCTCTGCCTCCTAATTACCCCCATCACCCAGGCCGGTACCTACCGCTGGGTCGATGAAAACGGCCAGACCCACTTCGGGGACCGACCGCCGGTGAATGCAGCCTCTGATGAAGTAGAGCTAAAAGCCCCCGCACCGTCTTCGGATGCCGATGCCCGCGCGCGCAAGGAGCGGATGAATGAATTCCTCGAGCAAACCGAGCAGGAGCGGGCTGAGCGCAATGAAGCGAAAGCCAAGCAGGAGGCGAAAGCGGCAAAGCATGAGGCTCTTTGTGAGTCCTTACGGGCACGGTTGAAGCATCTTAAGAGCGTTTCACGTATGTACCGGCTGAACAAGGAGGGCGAGCGGGTGTTTGTCGACGATGAGGAGAATGAGCGTATCCGCCAGGAGTTTCGTGCGAAGGTACAGAGTGAATGCGGCGCCTGATTCCGTTTTGGTTTGCTTTCGCCCTCTTTACCGCGTTCAACGCCTATGCAGAACCACCGGAACTGGCGCTGGCCGGTGTCTACGACGAAGGCGTTGCCCTCGATGATTATTGGGTAAGCGAGAAACTGGACGGTGTACGGGCCTATTGGGACGGTGAGCGGTTCTGGTCCCGGGGTGGCAACGAGTATCGGGCGCCTGACTGGTTTACTGAGGGCTTTCCCGATGTGCCCATGGACGGCGAACTCTGGATGGGGCGAGGCCGGTTTGCGGAGCTGTCCGGCGCGGTGCGCCGGCTGGAACCGGTCGATCCCAGTTGGCGCCAGATCCGGTTTATGGTGTTTGACCTTCCGGCGCTCGATCAGCCCTTTGCTGAACGTGTTGCGGCTATGGAAGCGTTGGTGCAGCCATCACCGTCGCCATTCCTGGCCATGGTCGTGCAACGTAAGGCCACGGATCATGAGCGTTTGATGTCGGCGCTGGACAAGGTGGTGTCCGAGGGCGGCGAGGGTTTGATGCTGCGTCGCGGCGGCAGCCTTCATTCAACTGGCCGTTCAGATGATCTGTTGAAGGTGAAGCGTTACGATGATGCCGAGGCGGTCGTGGTAGCGCATCTTGCCGGCAGCGGAAAATACGAAGGCATGCTTGGATCAGTTCTAGTAAGGCGGAATGATGGCCGCCAGTTCCACATTGGTACCGGATTCAGTGATGAGCAACGGGAAGATCCGCCGCCGGTTGGGGCTACCATTACCTATAAATATTACGGCTTCACGTCGACAGGCCTTCCCAGATTTGCCAGTTTTCTGCGGATTCGCAATGACGAACCCGAGGCGCCGTGATCCTGGGGCGCTCAATTACGAGGTCTTCATCTACCGCCCCATACCTTGTGCTACAGTGGTTTTAACCGTGGTCGTTCTATATCTTTCCATGGTTGCTGAATGCCAGCTCTGTCAGGGCAACCCTGATGCCGGTAGTCAGTGGACAATGTGAATCGTTACCGAAAGCCGAAATAGCAGTACGACATACTGATAAGGAGGCAACAAATGGAAGCGAAATCCAGTCAGAACGAGTACGAGCAGGTCAGGCAAGATTTGCAGCAACTTCGCGAAGATCTCTCCAAGCTCACCAAAGCCGTTGCTGATGGGCAAAAGAGCAATATCAGCAGCCTTCGTGATGAAATTCGCCGGGAAAGCCGTGAGGCCTTTGATCAGGTCCGGCAACGCGGTGATGAGGCCTTCAACCGTGCCCGGGATGCGAGCAGTAAAGCGGTGCACGATGTTGAGCACAAAATCGAGGAGCGGCCGTTCCTGAGTGTTGTGCTCATGTTCCTCGCAGGCTTGTTGGTTGGCCGGTTGCTGGACCGCTGATCATGCCCGATTCCGCCTGGTTACAGGGCGTCTTGCGCAAGGCAGTCGCGGCCATCATAGGTTTTATGCTGGCCTTTGTGTTGCTGGTCGCCCTGTTGATTACCGGTTTTTACATGCTCGTCAATGCCGCCATGCTGGCTTTATCGCCCGTGATGGGGGAGGCCGGCGCCATGGCGGTGACGGGCATGTCCTGCCTGTTGTTGCTGGCGTTGTTTTTCTATCGAATGACTCGTCCGGCTACGTCCAAGAAAACCGCCAGTGCCGCCGGTGAGGGTGATGACCAGTCTTCCACGTCACCAATCGATGCCATCAGAGACCTTGTCCGCAACAATCCACTGGAAGCGGTGTTTGCGGCATTTACTCTTGGTGTGGTGGAGCAGGGTGATCCTCGCCTGAAGTCACTGCTGTTGCAGGGCGGCATGGTCCTGATGAAGGAAGCTGAGGCCGAGCAGGACCGAGACAAAGACAAAACGGACTCACGGGAAAGTGGCACGGACGCGCCAGTCACATGATCGTCACCTGAGCGTACCCCCCCGCGCCGACAATAGCCGTGCAGTACCATTCATTGCACAGGGAGCTTGTTATGAAGTTACGCACGTTACTGGTTATGGCATTACTGATGTCTCTATTCTCTGCCGCCCATGCGGCACCGGATTGGCATGGCAAGGAGGATCGTTGGACTCCGCCAGGCCTTGAAAAATGGCACGACAAGTGGCCGGATCTGAAGGACAGACATCACCGGGGTAAACGCGAGGTCCATCTGGGGCCGCGCCCGTTCTGGCTGGTGGAAGACATGGATGAGGGGCGCCTGAAAGACCGGCTCCAGTCCTGCCGCGCCGACAAAATCCGTCCTACGGATTTCTCCATCGGCCATCGGGGTGCGCCGTTGCAGTTCCCGGAACACACGCTTGAATCCTATGTTGCGGCCGCCCAGATGGGGGCTGGCATCCTGGAGTGCGATGTTGCCTTTACCAAGGATCGGGAGCTGGTTTGCCGTCACGCACAGAATGATCTCCATACCACCACCAACATCGTGACGATTCCGGAACTGAACGCCAAGTGTACGCAGCCGTTTGTCCCGGCGGACCCGGCAAGTGGCACTGAGGCGCAGGCAGAATGCCGCACCAGCGATATCACGCTGGAGGAGTTCAAGTCACTGGAAGGCAAGATGGACGCCTTCAACCCCATGGCAACCACGCCGGAGGAGTACCTGGAAGGCACGGCAGACTGGCGCACGGAGCTTTACAGCAGTCGCGGCACCCTGTTGACCCATAAAGAGAGCATCGAACTCTTTAAACGACTGGGTGTGAAGTTCACGCCGGAACTGAAAACGCCGGTGGTTGAGATGCCCTATGAGGGCGACTACAGCCAGGAAGATTACGCCCGCCAGATGATTCAGGATTACGTTGAAGCCGGCGTGAACCCGAGGGATGTCTGGCCGCAGTCGTTCCTGCTGGATGATGTACTGTTCTGGGTCAATGAAACGCCGCGGTTTGGACGACAGGCTGTGTTTCTGGATCAGGAGCCGCTGACACCGGAGAATTCCTCCCTGGCGTGGATGGAAAGCCTGTCTGCGCAAGGCGTGAATATCCTGGCCCCCGCATTGTGGAAAATGTTGACCCTGGATGGCCACCAGCAGATCGTGCCGTCGGACTACGCTGAAAACGCCAAGGCAGCGGGGCTGGATATGATCGCCTGGACGGTCGAGCGTAGTGGTCCGTTGGCCAATGGCGGGGGTTGGTATCACCAGACCATCACCGACGCCATCAATAACGACGGCGACGTGTTCAATGTGATTGACGTGCTGGCCCGGGAGGTTGGGGTGATTGGTATCTTCTCGGACTGGCCGGCCACCACCACTTTCTACGCCAACTGCATGGGGCTTGCCGGCCGGGGCCATTGAAGGTCAGTTGCCTCGACGCCGTAAACTGGTGAAAATTCAGCCAATCGTTAATGCCGTTATCGGAGTAGACTGGTGATAACTCATCAAACGGTAGCGGTTGTGCATGGATACAGACACCAGTCCGGTGTGGCAAAGACACGCCTCGGCCATCCTCAGCGGGTTCCTTGGGGACTGGCTTGAGGCGCGAAACAACCCTTTGGCGGTGCCCATGGAGTTCTTCCACGGGCGCTCGCCCATTGACTTGTCGGCACCCGCAGTGGAGTCGCCCGGTTCGACACTGTGCCTGTCCATACATGGTTTGATGGAACTGGAGACGGTTTGGGACCTTCCGGGGCAAGCCGATACTCACTACGGGTCCCTACTGGCTGACGAAGGACGCTCCATCACACCGCTTACCCTTCGCTACAACACCGGCCGACCGATTTATCGCAATGGCGAAGACCTTGCCGAGCTTCTGGAAACCCTGATCCGCCGTTGGCCGGTGCCAGTTGAGCGAATTATTCTGATGGGCCACAGTATGGGCGGGTTGCTGATTCGCAGTGCCTGCCATCATGGTCAGTATCTAGCTCACCGCTGGGTTGAGAAACTCACCGACTGTGTCTACATCGGTTCGCCACACGATGGTTCCTGGCTGGCAAAAGGCGCGAAGGCCACAGCCGACCTGATGAACCGGGCACCACGGGATTACCTGCGCGTGGTGGGTGAGGTGATCGATCTGCGCAGTGAGGGTATTCGCAATCTGTCCCGCGGGGAGGTTGTTCATGGGAATGAGGGCGAACCTCCTCTGCTACCCGGAACCCGGCATTACGTTGTCTGTGGCCTGCTGGCGCGATCCCGTCAACATCCGATCAACGCCCTGTTTGGAGATGCGCTGGTGCATGAATCCAGTGCTCGTGGCCATGAGCGGAGGGGCTGGACACTCAGTGGTGTCGCCAGCTTCCCCGGCGTTGACCATATCCGTCTGGCCCATCACCCGGATGTGGCCAGCCAACTGAAGGAGTGGCTGTTATGAGCGAACATAATCGCAATTGGTGGGCTGGCGTTGCCGATATAACAGCCAGTGGCCTCAATCACGGCGCTCTCAAAGTGGAGCGTATTCATCTGTCGATTGCGGATGAAACCTTCAATATTCTGCAACGGGTGCCGATTGCCCGGCCCTGGAGTGAGGCTGTTCGCTCCATCCACCACGGCATTTCCCGTCTCTCCTATCGCAGCGTTTCGCTGGCGGCTGCCAGTCTTGAAGCATCCGTGAAATACGTCAATGCGCCGAAAAGTTGCAAGGCTGACATTAACTAACATGAAAATGAGGTGAACAGACCGTATTGTGCATTTAACCCACATCCCGCCGATTTGTAGGTAGCCTGAGTTCAGGTAATCGGTATGACGCTTTACCGGTTAATCCAACAGGAAATCAATCATTTCCGAACTCAGAAGGATGGATGCGATATGAGCTATAAATCCGGTTTTGCCTATGTAACGGTTCTGGCCTCGGCCATGCTGGCCGCCCCGGTTGTATCAGCCCAGGACAACACCGATCGCGACAGCTCCGGTGTATATCTGAGCGGCAGTTATGGTGGCTACAAAGCCCATGGTGGCGAGTTTGATGATGAAAACGATCTGTTCGGCGTGGGGCTGGGCTACCAGTTCAACCAGTTCTTCGCCCTGGAAGCCGAGTACATTGATTTCGGCAACTTTGGCGACGATGACGTCGATGGCAAGTTGAAGGGTACTTCCCTTGGCCTGATCGGGCGGCTGCCTTTGACAGATACCTTTGGTGTTTATGCTAAGGCTGGCGCATTTGCTTCGTCGTTCGATGTAGACGCGTTTGACGAAAGTGAGACCTACGATGAGGTCAATCCATTTGTCGGTGCCGGTGTTGATTTCCGGGTCACCGAACAGTTGACGGCGTTTGCGGAATACAACCGCTACAACGTTGATATCGACGAAGACGACTTCAATGGCCAGGTCACCAATGACGGGCCGGACTTCGATACCGGTCGTGTTGGTATGCGTTTCCAGTTCTAACGTAAGTACCTGAAAAACCCGGGGCGGTTCTGGCCCCGGGCTTTTTATCAGCTTCTCTGCAATACCTACCGTATTACTGAACGTTTTCCAGCTCGCCAAACCGCTCTGCGAACAGCGCTGATGACAGGTAGCGCTCGGCGGAATCCGGCAGAACCACCACGATATTCTTGCCCTTGAATTCCGGCAGCTTTCCGATTCTGACCGCAGCCACAACCGCTGCACCACAGGAAATACCACAGAGGATGCCTTCCTCCTGCATCAACCGGTGCGCCATGTCCATGGCGTCCTGATTGCTGACTTTTTCCACCCGGTCCACCAGGTCCATGTCCAGGTTGCCCGGAATGAAGCCGGCGCCAATGCCCTGGATCTTGTGGGGTGCTGGTGTTTGGTCCTGACCGCCGCGGGCCTGAGTGATGATTGGCGAGTCTTCCGGCTCCACGGCAACGGTGGTGATGGCCTTGCCTTTGGTATTGCGGATGTAACGGGTTACGCCGGTCAGGGTGCCGCCGGTACCAACCCCGGACACGAAGATGTCGATGGCACCGTCGGTATCGTTCCAGATTTCGGGCCCGGTGGTGTCCTCGTGGATGCGGGGGTTGGCCGGGTTCTCGAACTGCTGTGGCATGAAGCAGTTGTCCGGGTCTTCAGCAACGATCTCTTCGGCCTTGGCGATGGCGCCTTTCATGCCCTTCGCCGGCTCCGTAAGCACCAGTTCCGCCCCCATGGCCTTCAGTACTTTGCGGCGCTCAAGGCTCATGGATGACGGCATGGTCAGTTTCAGCTTGTAGCCTCTCGCAGCAGCGACGAAAGCCAGCGCGATGCCGGTGTTACCGCTGGTGGGCTCGACGATCGTCATGCCGGGTTTGAGAGCGCCACGCTTTTCCGCATCCCATATCATGGCGGAACCGATCCGGCACTTCACGGAATAGGCCGGGTTGCGCCCTTCAATCTTGGCCCAGATGGTGGCCCCTTCGTTGACCCGATTAAGCTTGACCAGCGGGGTGTTGCCGATCGACAGCGAGTTGTCTTCGTAGATCTTAGCCATGGTGTCGTCTCCTTTGCGTTTTCCCTGTCGCAAAAGGATAGCATCAGCTAGCCCCGTCTGGCTGCCTGATCTTCAGTGGTGAGAGCTTCCAGGCGGTTGCGGCCGTTTTGCTTGGCGAGATACAGCGCCTTGTCTGCCAGCCGAAGGAATTCCGCCGGCACCGTGTCCTTGCCGGGTGTGCCAGTGGCCAATCCAATACTCACGGTAAAGCGGATCTGTTCGTCGTCGCAGCAGGTGGCTTGCCCCGCCAGACCCTCGCGGAATGCTTCCAGCCGCGAAACCAGCTCATCACGGTCGCTGAAGCTGGTGAATATCACAAACTCCTCACCGCCGAACCGGGTAAGGCGGTCTGTGTCACGCCGAAAGTGAGAGCGCATGGTATCTGCCAGCGCCACCAGACAACGGTCGCCCGCGTCGTGGCCGTAGGTGTCGTTGATTTCCTTGAAATGGTCCGCGTCCACCATCGCCACGGCAAAGCCGGCTCCGTGTCGTTGACACCAATGGAAGCTCTTGCTGAACTCACGGTCGAAATAGCTGCGATTGCCGATCTGAGTCAGGTCGTCTGTTACGCTGAGATGCGCAAGGCGGTCATTGGCCGCAGCGAGTTCATGATTCAGGCGCCCGAGTTTGCGGTTCCAATAGAACAGCAACCCCAAGAGCACCACGGCACCCATGATGAGCTGGAATACCAGGGTGTAGTCGACGGTCTGTTCCAGTTTGAGTCCTGCCCATTGTTGTTCAATGGTTTTAAGCTCCGCTTCCGTCAGGCTGGACACCAATTTTTGCATGATGTTGAAGAGTTCGGGCTGGTCATTCCGGGTGGCGACTCCCAGGGTCCAGTCTGCGGGAATTCGCCCGAGCACTTTCAGGTCCGCCAAACCCAGCTCCTGCATGTTGTAGCTGGCGGTGGACAGAGTGCCAAGGTACCCCGCCAGCTTCCGTTCCTGAACCATGCGCAGTCCGGTTTGTTCGCTGGGCACTTCCACCAGATTGAGGCCGGGATTGGTTGTCCTCAGCAGTTCCAGAAAAGCGTAGTCCTTAACCACGCCGACCGGTCGGTCCCCCATGTCGTCCAGTGTATTGATGTAGGGGGCTTCCACACGTCCCAGAAGCACGCTGGGAATCTGGATATAGGGTTTTGTGAAATTCAGGTATTCAAGCCGCTCCGGTGTTTCCATGGCCATGGAAAGCATGTCGCAGTGTCGGTTTTTGACTGCCTTTATGGACTCGGACCAGCTGTCTACGGGAAGAGGGGTGAATGTGATATTGGAACGATTCGCAAACAGGGCGAAGATGTCGGCGGAAATACCGAGGTGTTTATCGTTTTCGCTGAGGCCCTCCAGTGGCAGCCAGTCAGGGTCTACGCAGATGGTCAGTTGTCGGTTGCGGTCGGCCAGCCAGGCCTGTTCGGCATCGGAGAACGTTAACGGGCCGGTGGCCGGTGTCCGGTTACGACGGGCGGAAGCGCCAAGCCAGCGATTCTCGATAGTGCGCATTTCCGTTGGGCTGATGGCCTCCAATGCGGCGTCCATTATAGAGGCGAGCGGCTCAAGAGCGGGACGCACGCCAAAGCGCAGGTCTTCTCCCGGCATGCCATCAAGGGTCATTTCGCCGGCAATATTCACTCCGGCAATGCGAAGCTCCCTCACCCAGTAGTTTCCGTTTGGCAGGGCTGCCAAGGCAACATCGACGGAGCCCTCAGCCAGAGCCCGGAACATGGCCTGCTGGGAGGTGAAAGCGAACACATTGTCGCCCAATGCCTCACGAAGGGGTCCCTCGTAGTAAATACCTGAACCAATAGCGACCTTCAGTCCCTGCAAGTCTGCTGGCGAGCTGAATGCCAGATTCTTATCCAGAGTGAAGGCGACGTTGGGAATGGTATGGTAGGGCCGGGTGAACCGTATGAACGCTTCGCGTTCGTCGGTTTTCGAGATATTGGCCATGATATCAATGTCACGGTCCATAAACCGGGGGTACAGTTCCGACCATTGCCCGGGCACCGGTACGATTTGCAGGCCGGTCAGATCCGATATCCGGTTCAGCACGTCAACGGACAGTCCTTGCAACGCGTCTGCGTCGTGAAAGCTGAAGGGCGCATAGTCACTCATAAAGCCCACCCGTACCGGGCCGACCTCACTGATGTAGTGCTGATGGGCATCACTCAGGGTAAAACCCGACGATTCAGCAATGCTGGTCCCGCCGTATTCCTGCCACCGCTTGAACAGTTCCTCAATGCGCTTATCGGGAATGGCAGCCAGGCCGCTGCTGACCACGTCAAACAACTCATCGTTTGATTTCAGAACGCCAAGTCGAAAGTCTTCTTTCGACCATTCTCCCAACGGTGCGGGGCCAGCAATCTCCAAAAACCGGAAGCCGGCCTCGTTAGCGTAATAGTTCAGGGTCAGTTCAGGACCGATGATGCCGTCCACCCAGCCGAAGGCCAGTGCCCGGACCAGACCAGGAATGGAATCGTAGGTGACGAGCGACAAGCCCGCCGTTTCAAGTGCATCGCGGAAATAGGCGTCACGCACAACGCCAATACGGTAGTCATTGAGGGATCCCGGGGAATCAATGTCTTTGAGCGGGTTGGCTGGGTCATGCATCAGATGCATCTGGCGAATGTGGTACGGCTCGGTAAACTGTATGGTTCTGGCGCGGCCGTCGTTGTATGAAATTCCTTCGATAACGTCGATGTCGCCGCGCTGGAATGCACCGAACACTTCGGGCCAACTGCCTGCCCGAAACTCAATGTCCAATCCTGACTGGCTAGCCACCTCCCGGACTATATCGATAGAGAAGCCGGAGGCTGTGCGGCCCGCCATGGACGTGTAAGGTTTGTTGTCGGCCACAATGCCAACGGAGATGGGTTCTTTTACAGAGGGCCAGGCAGGCATCGATAGGAAGGTGAGCGCCAGTACACCGAAAATGCTAGCAAGCAGTGTGATCAGAGATGGCCTTTGCCAGGCAATTACAGCGCTCATCGGGTGATTCACAATTCTGTGGTGATTAACTGTGAGTGTAGTCGTTGGCGGGTTATTTGCCCAATGACGAGGTGATTCGTGGCCTGCGATTGCTGGTGCGTGATGGTAGGATGTCGCCACCTCAGTACGTTATGGGAACGACCATGGGCCTTTTGTTTGAACAGATCGACAGCCAACCCTCATCATTGGGAGAGATCACGCTTCGCCGCCGTCGCATTCCGGCGCTGGGTGACCGGGATATCTATGAGGTGAAGCTGGGTGAAGAGTTTCTCATGTCCAGCATGTTTGTGGACGCGGAAGTAGCCCTGGCGGACCTGGGCCTGAACGCCGTCGAGGGCGAACAGCTGAAGGTGGTGGTCGGCGGCCTGGGGCTGGGCTACACCGCGGAAGCGGCCCTCAAACATGAGCGCGTGAGCGAGCTGCTGGTCGTGGATGCCCTAGACACCGTCATCCACTGGCATCAGCAGGAAAAGGTTCCGTTGGGTAAAGTGTTGAATGCCGACCCGCGTTGTCGCTATGTGTTGGGCAGTTTCTTCGATCTGGCGGTATCGGAATCCGGTTTCGATACCGAAACCCCGGGCAGGGTGTTTGACGCCATCCTGTTGGACATTGACCACTCCCCCAGGTCCCTCCTGAACGAGTCCAATGCCAGCTTCTACAATGCTGAAAGCTTAGGCAGAATGGCGGCTCACCTGCGCCCTGGCGGCGTTTTCGCCATGTGGTCCAACGACCCGCCGGACGAGCCGTTCATGGACGTGTTGCGAACTCTGTTCACGGATGTGGATGCGAAGGTGGTGTCGTTCTACAACCCGTTCCAGAATCGGGAGTCCACCAACACGGTGTTCCTGGCCAGAAAGCCTCTCAGTTAACGGAACGGCCGGTGTAACTCGAAAAATCCGGCCTTTGCGGTTGGTGCTGGTCATCCGTCATATAGGCGGATGTCAGGATGAACTCTGCGGTGGCCCGGTTGCAGGCGACGGGAATGTTCCACAATGCAGCAATGCGTAGCAGGGCCTTGATGTCCGGGTCGTGTGGCTGGGGTTCCAGCGGGTCCCAGAAGAACACCAGCAGGTCAATTTCCCCTTCCGCGATCTTGGCGCCAATTTGCTGGTCGCCTCCGAGCGGGCCACTGAGCAGGCAATGGATGTCGTCCCGGCCCAGGTTTTCCTTGAGCAACCGGCCAGTGGTGCCGGAGGCGTAGAGTCGGAGGGAGGCAAAGCGTGTCTGGTTGTCGGCGACCCAGTCCACCAGTTCTCTCTTTTTGTTGTCGTGGGCGACCAGAGCGACGGATTTAACGGCCATTTGCGGTAAAGTCTCCTTTGTGGGGTGTGTCCGGTATAGGGCTCCAGTGTTTCATATTCGTGATAAACGCGGAACAGGAAATAGGTGTTATGTCGACAGATCACGCCATCAACTGGGCAGAGACGCCCGCCGCCGTGTGGCGCCGCCACCGTCAGGGTCTGAGGGCCATTCGGCGGCTCGACCCGGTGGGTTGGGCCGACCTGACCGGCATCGAGCGACAGCAGGCTGCCCTGGCCCGTAACACCGAGCGCTTCCTGGCCGGTGAACCCTCAAACAATACGCTGCTCTGGGGAGCCCGGGGCACCGGCAAATCATCGCTGATCAAGGCGCTGCTTAACCGGTATCGGGAGCAGGGGCTACGGATGATCGAGGTGGACAAGGACGATCTGGTGAACCTGCCGGAGATCGTCGACGACATCGCTGAATTGCCTTGGCGGTTCGTGATCTTCTGCGATGATCTATCGTTTGAAGTAGGTGAGTCGGGTTACAAGGCGTTGAAAAGTGTGCTGGAAGGCTCGCTCGAGCTGCCGCCCGAAAACGTCAGGGTGTACGCCACCTCCAACCGCCGGCACCTGATGCCGGAATTCATGGACGATAACCTGAAAAGCGAGATGCGCGGCGGCGAACTCCATCCGGCGGAGGCCATCGAGGAGCAGGTATCCCTGGCGGACCGGTTTGGGCTGCAGTTGTCGTTCTATGGTTTTCCCCAGGATGTATACCTGCAGGCCATTGATGCCCTGTTTCCCCAGGTGAGTGATCGCGAGGCGTTGCATCTTGAGGCCATTCGCTTTGCCACCAGCCGGGGTGCCCGTAACGGCCGCACGGCGCAGCAGTTCTACCGCCAGTTTGCCGGCGACCCGGATGCCTTTGGCCAGTAGGCAACTGGTTACTGCCGCCGCGCCAGCCTGATGAACCGGTGGTGAATCATCCGCACGCCGATGAACACCAGGCCCAGCACAACCGGTATGGCAATGCCCAGAACCAGCGAGGTGTTGACGTCGAATCCGGCGTCATCGGCGGACTCCAGCGCCAGCTTCAGCAGTGCCAGCAGGTAGTAGCTGATGACCACCACGGAAAACCCTTCCACTGTGTGCTGCATCATCAACTGGATTTTTGAGCGCCGGTCCATGGAGCTCAACAACTGTTGGTTCTGGCTCTGGATGGCCAGCTCCACCCGTGTACGCACCATGTCCGAGGCCCGGTCCACTCTGCGCGACAGGTCCTCCAGGCGTTCCTTCACCGATTCGCAGGTTTCCACCGCCGGTGTCAGCCGCCGGGTCATGAACTCGGTGATGGTGAGGTGTCCCGACAGCTCATCTTCCCGCAGCTCTTCCAGGCGGGTCAGCACCAGCTGGTGATAGGCCCGTGTCGCCGAGAAGCGAAAGGTGGCATGGGCGCGGAAGGCTTCGATGCGGGCCGCAATGTTGGTCAGATCCGCCAATACCTCACGTTCGTCGATGCCCTGGTTGTCCGCCAGGGACTGGGTTATCACCGCCAGTTGCTGGTCCATGTCGTTCAGCGAGGGTGTCATCTCCCGTGCCAGTGGCAGCGACAGCAATGACATCAGGCGATAGGTTTCGATTTCCATCAGGCGTTGGGTCAGCCGGCCGAGCTGGCTGTCGGACATGTCCCGGTTGAGAACCATGAAGCGCCCAAACCCATCACTATGGAGCCTGAAGGTGCCCCACACCCGGGCCTTCCCTTCCCAGGGGCTGCTGCCCACCAGTCGTTCTCCCTCGAACCAGTGGCGGATTTGCGCCAGGTCGGTTTCCGGGCCGTTTGAGGCTTGCTGCAGGTCAATATGGAAGGCGGCGACCACAGTGCCGGTGAGTTTTTCCAGCCAGCCTTTGGGCAGCGACGAGATACCGGTGTCCTGGAAGGGCTGATGGTCGTCCCCAATACCCAAATTGATAAAAGTGTAGGAGGCAAACTCCATGTGCATTTCACGCCGGATACGCAGGGAGCCAAAGGTGGCCTCGTAGCAGCTGACGTCCTCCAGTGGTTCGGGTTGCCCCAGCATGATATGCAGGTCCTGCCAGTGGCGGAACTGGACGGCCCGTTGCTCCGGGGTGGTTAGCAGGGCAATGTGGGTAACCTGTGCCGGGCATGGCAGCACGTGGAACGGCCGGGAATGGAGCTCGTTGTAGAGCTCTGCCCGAAGAGGGTGCAGATCCAGCTGTGTGAGCGGCGGGTTCAAGGCTTGGTCCTTTGACGACGATTGAGGGGCCTACAACGGAACAATAAAGGCTCGCGGGTCGTTCCGAAAGACGACTTGTGGCTTACGACTCTGGTCGCGGGCGGGACGGCAAAAGCACTGTAAAACGCACGCCACCGGTATCATCGCTGGCCATCACCTGGCCGTTGTGGTGCTCGGCAATCAACCTGACGATCAACAGGCCCTGGCCCAGGTGTCCTTCCTGATGGCCGGTTCGCACGGACACGAAGGGGCTGAAAATGTCACTGGCGAGGTTCTCCGGCAGGGAGGAACCTTCATTGAACACGCTCAGTTCCAGTTGTCGGGCGTTCTGCGTCAGCCGTATTTCAATGTTTCCCTGCTCTGGTGTGAAATCCCGGGCATTGTCCACCAGTTTGTCCAGAAGCTGCACCAGCAATTCCGGGGAACCGTGGCATAGACAACCGTTGGCCGGTCCGATGTAGTGAATACGGTGGTCGGGGTCCAGTTCCTGATAGGCGAGGGTGGTCTGGGAGGCGACTTCGGCTAGGTCAAAGGTTTCCTTTTCGGCGTGGTCAAAGCTTTGCTCCAGCCGGGCTGCCTCGCTCATCCCTTGTAGTATCTGGCTGAGACGATCCGTGGCGGAGCGGGCTCGTTCGATGTAACTGGCCTGATCATCCGGGTCTGTGGTTTGCCCCAGATTCTCCAGGGAAGAACGTACCACCGCCACGGGGGTTTTCAGTTCGTGGGACAGGCGCCGGGAGAAGCTCTCCAGATAGTCCGTGTAGCCCTGAAGGCGGTCCACCATTTGGCTGAATTGCCGTGACAGGTCGCCCAGTTCGTCCTTCGCTTTTGCGGGTGGCAGGGTGCCCAATACGCGGCCGTCGTCGTCAATGCTGGCGCTGACCGCTCGCTGCAGCCGGGTAATGCGCCAGGACAGCCAACTGGCGTAACCCAGTAGAACCAGCATCAGGCCGATGATCAATAACACGCTGCGGGAAATGACCGAACCAAGGGTGCTGCCGGACAAAGCCAGCAATTGGTCCAGTGATTCTTCCAGCACCAGCATCCGGCCATCGCCCAATGATTGTTTCACCAGCATATAGGTGTCGCCGTCCCGGTGACGAACCAGCCCCTGTGATGGCAGTTCCCCGGCGTCCATGCGATGGGTTTCCGCATTTAGTTGTGAAGGCTCGGGCTGGTAGAAGCTCACCAGTGCCCGCAGGCCGTTCAGGCTGATGCGTTCCAGAATCTGCAGTGGGCTGAGGCTGTCGAATTCGGCCTCGTCGGTTTCGGAGTCGCGTGTCTGGCGAGCAATCACCCAGCCGTCAGGCTCCAGAACCCAGGTGCCCTGGCCCGGAGCGATCATGGCCGCAAGTCGGTTTTCGAGTTGTGGCATTCGGGTGACGATGTGCGCTGAGGTGGGGCCGGCAGAGACGCGTCCATCACCGGTGGCTACCGGCTTTTCCGTAGGCCATGTCACCTGGAAACCAAGGCGGGACGAGGGTGCCGGACGCGGCATTCTCAATTCAGCCTGGTAGCCGTTGCTGACCGCCTGCCAGTAGCCGCTGATGCGATAGTCGGTTGCCCCTTCGCGCTCCGGATCAATCGCATTGATGGCCCCTGGCGCCTGGGTTCGGATCAGGCGCCGCGTCGTCTGCTTATCACCTATAACCTGGAGTTGGATCTGGTCATGGGGTTGGCGGGGTTTGCCGGGGTTGAAGAAGTCAGCGGTTCTGCCGCTGACACGAATCAGGAGGTAGAGATGGGTTTGATCGACGGCTGCCTGCCAGGATAACTCGGGTCCGTCTTTGTCGATGGCTTGTTGTGTGCCTTGCCACTGCTGTCGGGATTCTTCCTCATCATATCCGGGCCAGTCGTCGCCGTAGCCATCCAGATTCGGGCTGCGGGACAGGAGGTCGGCGTAGATAACGTTGGTACCCGCAGCAACCGTTGGGGTCTCTGCAAGTTGTTCCGCTGCAAAACCGGCCGTGCGTCCGGCCTGGCTCTGCAATTGACGAGCGGCCTGGTCACGCAGGGCCTGGTCCAGCTCCAGCACGAACTGCAGGCCCGCCCAGGGAATCAGCAGCATCAACAGGCTGGCAATGAAGAGTTGGCGCTTAAGGGTCAAAACTCAGGCCTCATGGGCGTTCCAGCGGTAACCCATGCCGTAGGCGGTGTGAATGCCATCGAAGGCGTCGTCGATTTGCAGGAACTTGCGGCGTATACGTTTGATGTGTGAGGTCACCGTATTGTCGTCCAATACTGTGCTGGCGGCTTCCATCAGCTGGTCGCGGCTGCGAACGTGGCCCGGGTGCTGAACCAGGGAATGCAGCATCCAGAATTCGGTGACGGTCAGGTCGATGGGCTGGTCATTCCATTCTGCCGTCATGCGGTCCACGTTTAATGCCAGGCGGCCACGGTGCACCACTTCATCCGGTTGCTTCAGGGCCTCGGCCCAGGCATCTGCCCTGCGCAGCAGAGCGGTAACCCTGGCCAGCAGGTGGTCCATGCTCATGTCCTTGGTGACATAGTCATCGGCACCCAGCCGCAGGCCGTGAACGGAATCGATGTCGCTGTCGCGGGCGGTCAGGAAAATGATCGGCAGGGTTTTGGACAGGCTGCGCAGGTCCTGGCACAGGGTAAAGCCGCCTTCGGGTTCATCGCCCAGTCCCACGTCGATGATGGCCAGGTCCGGCAGGGCGGTGCGCAATACCTGGAAGGCACTGTTGCGGTCACCATAGGCAGACACCCGGTATCCCCGGCGCTCGAACGCGTCACGGTAGTTTTCCCGGATGGCGGGTTCATCTTCAATCAGCACGATGTGTCGCTTCATAGCCTGCAACCATTCCCCTGTTTGTACGGGTTCCTATTTAACCATGGCCTGTGGCCAGAACAAGGTAAAGCAGAGGGTTTGCCACAATTCATCATTTTTTCATCGCCGGATCGCCAGATTGTGGCACCGGATCGCCGCTTCCATGGGCTGAAATAGTCGCCAGTTGCCACCAGGCGTGCTTTTTCAACCACAGTGATACAAGGAAGCGAAACAATGCTGTTGACCAACCTGGGACCCTATTCATCAACCGCCCCGAATGGCGGGCGGCAGATTGCCGGTAGTATGACAGGGAGCAAGATCTCCCCTCGGCTGCGACGCTGGCTGGAGGGCATTTCCCTGTGGCTGGCAGTGCTGCTTTTCCTGTTTGTACACCCGGTGTACGCAGAGGCCTCCGAAACCGGACGCGAAGGCGCCGGTGAGTTTCATTTTGTCGATGATGCCGGCCAGCGACTGGGCTCGGCAACCCTGTTGAACACAGACTACAACGTAACTGTCAGCGGTCTTATCGCCGACACCCGCTTGCGCCAGAGCTTCCGTAATACCAGTCAGCAGTGGCGGGAAGGCGTGTTCGTGTTCCCGTTGCCGGAAAATGCGAACGTATACGGCATGACCATGACCGCTGGCGAGCGGGTGATTGTCGGCGAGATTCACGAAAAGCAGGAGGCCAAACGCCAGTACGCCAAGGCGAAGGAGGAAGGCCGTAAGGTCGCCCGTGTAGACCAGCAACGGCCCAACCTGTTCACCACCCGTATGGCGAATATCCCCCCGGGAGAAACCATCACGGTTGAGCTCAACTACCAGCAGGCGGTGCGTTACCAGTCCGGCGAGTTCGAACTGCGCCTGCCCACCACGCTGACACCGCGCTACATGCCTGGCCAGGCACTGGACAACGAGCCGGCGCAGTGGTCGGGTGGTTGGGCGACGCCCACCACGGCAGTGCCGGATGCCGACCAGATCAGCCCGTTCACGGTGCGGCCCGACGATGTGGGCCCGGATAGCCATCGCGCAACCATTGCCCTGGAAATCAACGCAGGCCTGCCGGTAAGCCGTGTGTCGAGCCCCAGTCATCGAGTGACCAGTACCTGGAACGGCAACACCGTGGATGTGGCGCCGGAATCCCGGGCTGTGCTTATGGACCGTGATCTTATCGTGCGCTGGGCGCCTGCCCGGGGTATGGAGCCCGCAGCCGCCGTTTTCCAGGAGCAGTGGCAGGGTGAGGACTACCTGCTGGCGTTAGTGGTGCCCGGCGTCAATGGAAAACAGCGCCTGCCAAGGGAGCTGGTGTTCGTGATCGACACCTCTGGTTCCATGGCTGGCGAGTCCATCCGTCAGGCCCGGCAGGCGTTGTTGCGGGGGCTGGAGACACTCGATGCCGATGATCGTTTCAACGTTATCCAGTTCAACAGTCAGACCCACTCACTGTTTATGGAGGCGGTTCCCGCCAGTGGCAACAACCTTGCCCGGGCACGTCGTTACGTGAAAGGGCTGAACGCCGATGGTGGCACCGAGATGGCCTCGGCTCTGGATGCCGCGCTTGAGATGACCGGTGATGGTGGCGAGGAGTCCCGCGCCAGGGTCAGGCAGGTGGTGTTTATTACCGATGGAGCTGTCGGTAATGAAAGCGCGCTCTTCGGGAAAATTCGTGATGGGCTGGGCAGCAGTCGGCTGTTCACCGTAGGCATCGGTTCTGCCCCCAACATGCACTTCATGCGTGAAGCTGCACGCTATGGCCGCGGTACCTACACCGCCATCAGTGACCTGTCGGACGTGGCCCGCCCGCTGGACGAGCTGTTCGGTAAGATGGAGGCGCCGGTGTTGACCGATATCGCAGTGAGTTGGCCGGGCCAGGCCGCTGCAACCGAAGCCTTCCCTGACCGAATTGGCGATCTGTTCAGGGGGGAGCCCATGGTGCAGGTTGTGCGCGGCCTGCCGGCTGAAGGCGCACTCGACGTTTCCGGGCGTCTTCCGGATGGCAGTCAATGGCAACAGTCGTTGAACCTCGAACAGGCCGCCAACGGCAAGGGCCTGCATCGTCATTGGGCAAAACAGAAAATCGATAGCCTGATGGACAGTGGGCTGACCGGCCAGATTGATGATGACGCGCGCCAGCATGTGATCCGTTTGGGGCTGGAACATCAGTTGATGACAAAGTACACCAGCTTCCTGGCCCAGGACAAAACCCCGTCCAGACCGTCTCAGGAGGCGCTGGAAACCGACAGCGTGCCCACACTGCTGCCCGCCGGGAGCCAGGGCACGATGTTGCGATACCCCCAGACCGCAACCATGTCTCCACTGCTGATCGCCATTGGCCTGATTGGGCTGATGTTCTCGGCCGCGATCACGCTCCTGAAGCGGAGGGTATACCCATGAACCGATTGATTCTCCTGTTGGCGACGACGTTCGCGACTGTCCTGGCGGTCGGCCTGTGGATTCCGTTCAAGGCCCTGGTGGCGCAGGAGCTTCTGGAGCTGGCCTGGGCTGAAAGCCAGGCGCGGCAGCAGGAAACCCGGCCCTGGCCCTGGGCAGACACCTGGCCAGTGGCCCGCCTGATGGTGCCTGAAACCGGCCAGTCACTGATCGTGCTGGACGGCGCGCACGGTGAAAGCCTGGCCTTTGGGCCGGGGCAGGTGGTGGGCAACGACGGCCGGGCGGGCCCGGTAGTAATTGCGGGCCACCGCGATACGCATTTCCGGGGGCTACAGCATCTGGAAACCGGCAGCCGGGTAAAGTTGCAGGATCGCGATGGCGACTGGCGTTCATTCCGGGTGGACCGTATTCGCGTTGTCGATAGCCGGCACGAGCAAATCAATACCGCACAACTGCCCAGGGATTCGCTGTTGCTGGTGACCTGTTATCCCTTCGATGGCCTTGAGAACAACGGTCCGCTACGCTATGTGGTGGAGGCCACAGCCGAGCCCCTGGTGACGGCCAATAAAGCCGATAACGCCCTGGCCCGGGAGGCTGTTGCCGGAACCTGATTTTGGCGTACACTTGTGCGCCAAAAATTGCATCAGGGTTGTCGTTAATGGGAATGCCAAGAAAACTGCTGGCCTGGCTGATGGTGCCGGTCATCTGTCTGTTTGCACTGGTTCTGTATGTCGCCCGGCCATTCAATCCGGACAACAACCGCTTGCTGGCACGAACGATTGCCCGCGTCGGTCGTTTGCTCCTGGGCATGGAGCGCCCTCTGGAAGGGGCCGACAACATGCCGCAGGACCGGCCCACGGTCGTTATTGCCAATCACCAGCACAACGATGACCTGTTCGTGATGGGGGATTTGCTGCCGCCCCGCACCGTCACGGTAGGCAAGTCGTCGCTGATATGGATCCCGTTTTTTGGCCAGGTGTTCTGGCTCGGAGGCAATGTCATCCTCAACCGGGGACGCTCCCACAAGGCTGTTGCGGTGATGCAGGCGACCAGCGAAGCGATCAGCCGTGACCGCAAGAGCCTCTGGGTCTTTCCAGAGGGTACCCGCAGCCGCGGCCGGGGCCTGCAATCATTCAAGAAAGGGGCTTTTCACGCCGCCATTGCCTCCGGTGCGCCCATCACCATGGTCTGCGCCAGCCAGTACTATGATCGTACCCTGGGGTGGTCCGGCCGCCGCGAACCGGTGGCTATCCGGGTGCTTCCGCCGGTTGAAACCGCAGGACTCACGGTTGCGGATATTCCCCAGTTGATGGCCCAGTGCCGCCAGCAAATGGAAGCGGCCATCGCGGACCTCGAACCTACCGCCTGAACGTGTCCCACGAAACTGCCCGCCTCCCTGCGGAAGTGCTTGAAGCGCCGGGTAAAACAGGGCAGTCTTTCGGGGACTGTTTCGCTGCTCGGAGATGCATGCAATGAATCTGATTCTGTTCCTGATTATTGGTGGTGTGGCCGGTTGGCTGGCCGGCCTGATCATGAAGGGCCGAGGCTTCGGCGTACTGGCTAACATCGGTATCGGTATTGTCGGGTCCGTTCTGGGCGGTTTCGTTTTCCGCCTGCTGGGCCTGGCTGCGCAGGGCGCCATTGGTGAACTGGTTACCGCCACAGTGGGTGCCGTGTTGCTGCTGGCGGTTGTCAGCGCGATCAAGAAGGCCTGATCATGATCGTACCTGTCTCTGCCGTTTTCGCAGCCGTTCTCGGGCTGTTGCTGCTGGTGTTGTCGGGAATGGTTTCCCGTTTCCGCCTGAAATATAAAAAGAGCCTGGGTGTCACCGACGACCGGGACTTCCAGGCGGCTGTCCGCGCCCAGGCGAACCTGGTGGAATACGCCCCCTTGGGGCTGGTGATGCTTGCGATTGCCGAGTTGAACGGTGTTCCCAGCGGGCTGGTGTACTGGACCGGAATGGCCTTTGTGGTGGGGCGTGTGTTGCATGCCTTCGGCATGATCAATGGCCGGGGCGGCCCCCATATTGCCCGTATGGCAGGCATTCTGTTGACCTGGATTGGCATCCTCGCCATTGCCGTGTTGCTACTCTGGAACGTGTTCCAGGTTTACGGCTGAGTCTCCTGCGGGGGCGACGCAGCCCCCGGATCTTCTATTTGCAAGGCCGGGCTCCTAGAGCGCCCGCGCCATTTCCATGGTGACGTATTCCAGTTCCAGCCGGCGGTTGGCGGCGTGGTCTTCCGGCCGCGCCAGCGGGCGATCGCTGCCCCAGCCGCTCACCAGAATCTGGCTTTCCCTGACGCCCTCGCGAATCAGTACTTTCGCCGCGCTGCTGGCCCGCAGGCGGGACAGGAAATGGTTGTATTCACTAACGCCGAAATTATCGGCATGGCCATGGATTCGCACCGTAGCGCCCGGGTTGTGTCGCAGGTAGAGCGCGTGCTGGCGCAGGATGGTCAGGTCCTGCTCATCCAGTCGATGCTTGTTGAAACCGTAGTGGAACCGCAGCCGGTGTGGTTTGCGGGGTGTGCTGTCCGATGCCAGTGAGGGCATCGGCAGGCCTGATTCGATGGCCGCTCTGGCAAGTAGATCCGGATTGTCCAGTATGAGTACAGTCATGGCAGTTTCCTTGGTTGCACGTCCTGTTTTTCTTGTTGTCCCGGCAACTATTGGCTGTGGCCGGGACAACGGCAATTGGCGATTGGTCGAAACCCATACTCCGTGCTCGTTTCGAGCATCGTGCGATTCGCCCCTTTGCGGCTGCCCTGATTGAATGTCATTTGTATGACCATCGTGTGACAACCGCAGAGTAGCCTGTTTGTGGTGCCGCGCACAGTTTGTTTTGCCCGTGGCCGGCTAAACCGCTTCAGGATTCATTACAACGCGAAAAACTGGCCATGCTGTGGTAAAAAGCACCTCTCAAGAGACAAATTATGATGAATTGTGACGGCCCATGCTGATTATCCCCGCCGAAAACACCGTGAACTGGAAGCGCCCACCCTGGGTTACCCTCGGGCTGATCACGACTTGCCTGCTGGTATTCTTCTTTTACCAGGGCGACGACAACCGGCTGATTGAAGAAGCGGTTGAGCAGTATCTGGAATCGGACCTGAAGTCTTTGGAAGCCCCGGTATACGAGGACTACCTCGAGCGCCAGATTGAGTTTGAAGACAATCAGAATCGGGTCTACGACCTGCAGAACTTCCAGCAACTGCAAGAAGAGGGCGGGGACTTGTGGGTTGCCTACAGCCTGCTGGCGGACCGTGAGTTTTACCAGTACATGCTGCAGAACCGGGACAGGCTCTGGGCGCCGGCCGAGCGCCGCCTGTGGCTGGAGCAGCGGGGGGACATTCAGACCCAACTGATGGACAGGCTCAGCGCCAATCAGTTGGGGCTGGTGCCAGCGGAATTTTCCCTCTACACGCTGATTACCTACCAATTCCTCCACGGCGGCTGGGGCCATATTATTGGCAACCTGGTGTTCCTGTTCCTGTTGGGGTTTACCGTCGAGAAGGCCCTGGGGGCAGGGCGTTTCCTGCTGGCATACCTGTTGTGTGGCGCTCTGTCGGGTGTGGTGTTCACCGCGTTTTCCATGGGCAGTCACATACCCCTGGTGGGTGCATCCGGGTCTATCTCCGGGCTCATGGGCATGTACGTGGCCATCTACGGGTTGCAGAGAATCCGCTTCTTCTATTTCGTTGGTGTGTACTTCAATTATTTTCGCGCCCCGGCGTTGGCGATCCTGCCCGTGTGGTTGGGCAAGGAAATCTACGATTACTGGTTCGCCGGAGCCACGGGCATTGCCTACATGGCCCACGCGGGTGGCCTGGTGGCCGGCGCGGGTATGGTCTGGCTGCTGGGCAAGAGCTGGTTGCAGGTGAAGGAAGAGTTTTTCGAACCAGAGGAAGATGAGCAGGACGAGCGTTTCACCACCGGCTACAGTCAGGCCATGGCCAGCCTCGGCCGCATGGATTTCGACCTGGCCCGGCGCCAGTTCGAGGCGCTGAGAGAGCACTACCCGGACCGCACTATCCTGTTGGAGCACTTATATCAGCTGGCGAAACTGCGCCCGGACCTGCCGCAATATCGCGAGCGGACGCAGGAATTGATGAACGAGTCCCTTAGCCGGCGCCAGCCCGAGCGGATGGTCGAAATCTGGCAGGAGTACCTGGGCAAAGGCGAGGGCCATGCCCCGCTCGACGCAGAGGACCACAACCGGGTGTTGTTCACCTGCCTTCGTAATGACGACCTGAAAGCCGCGGAGAAAGCCTTCGAACGCCTGCGCAGTGCCGGTGATCAGCTCCTGGCCAGCGAAGCCTGCCGCTTGCTGGCCGAGGAGTTCGAAAAGCGCGAGATGACGCCCAAGGCTCGCCACTACAGGCAGTTGTTACAAGAAGGCTAGCTCACGGTTGGACGGCCGATTGTTGGGGAGACTTTTCCAAAACACGCTGTGAATACATCCATGTACGCTCGGCTCCGCCATCCATGGCTACGCACGGTTTTGGAAAAGCCTCCCCAACAATCAGCCTGACTCCCTTACTCCTGAACTGCGAAAGAAGCCTTCGGGCCTTTCAATGGCTCCCGGTTCTCAACCTGCTGCAGGTACACATCGACCTGCTCGTGCAAAGGATGGTTCAGACAGCGTTTCTTGACGAAATTCAGGAACGCCGACGCTTTTTCCCACTGCCCCAGACCATTCGCCAGCGCCTGAGCGACCAGCAGATAGGCCGGTGCCAGTTCCTCGCTGTCCGGGAAACGCTTGTGGAAGTCCTGCAGTAACTTCAGCGCCGGTTTGAAATGCCCGCGCTGATACAGGCAACGGGCGCAGCGCACTGACAGCTCGGGGTCCTCCAGCCGGAACCCTGGCTCCACAGTTTCTATAGCCGCCAACAACGCCGCTATACCCTCGCCGTCGTTCCGTTCCGCCAGCATGTTCAGCAATCGGGGGTGATACCGATACAGCTCCGGAATATCATTACGGGCGGTCAGCAGCTGATGCAACTGCCCTAACCGAAAGGCGTTCTGGGAATCCCGTTTCAGGGCTTCCTTGAGCATCGACTGGACCCGGTCGTAGTTGCCGTCCTTCAGATTCATGTCAATGTCGGCGTCAAACCGATGGGTGCGGTCGCGGTTCTGCATTTCGCCGGCGTTTTCGTCATCCTGCAGATCGCTGGCAAAGCCCAGCTCCTCCTGGTACTGGAACAGCAGGTAACCCAGCATGTGAAACAGGATCAGCGTAAAGGTGCTGTTGAGAAAACCCGCCAGTGTACGGGCAACACCCGGAGCGAAGTGGGTGAGGGCGAAATCCTGGGCTGCCCCGGACGCCAGGGTCAGCAGGATCAGGTAGCCATACAGCAGGAAATAGGGCGTGCCGATGCGCGAGATCAGCACCGCCAGGTTCATGGGGTTCACCGCGGCCATGACCGAGCGCTCCATGGCCAGCACCATGATGCTGGCGGGCAGGGCCAGTATCACGAAGGCCACGGCCAGGAACATCAACAGCGGCCCGCCAACCATGGCAGCGGCCGCTACCATGCCGCCCATAAGCGCAAACACCAGTAGCTGCAGGATCACAATGTCAAACCCGCTGCCGGTAAATGCCACTGCTACCGGAGGCGGTTTCATATGACCCTCGGCGGTGTGGCTGATAACGGCATAGGTATACTTCAGCAGTGCCAGGGCCAGCACCAGCGTGATGATCAGGCCGATGAGATTGCCGCTGACGACCAAGGGCACCAGCGTACAAATGGCAATAACCATCAGCGGATCGGTGTGGAACGGGTAGCGGAAGAAAGCACCGATCCGGTTCCAGAATGGCACGGCCTCCGTGGCGGCACCGAGATAGCGCATGGCACGGCTGCAGTGGGGGCACAAGGCGTGTTGTTTTCGGGTGTCCGCATCCGGCATGCAACGGGTGCAGTAGTGTATCTGGCAGTCACCGCAATGCCATTTTGCGGGTTCGCCGGGGTGGTAATGGCAGTCGTGTTTCACAATGGGCCCGGTTCTGGTACATCGAGGGTTTGAGGGGCAATGATGGCAGAAGGTCGGGTAGACTGTCACCGAATTTGCAGCGTACCAGTGTGGGTGGCATCGCATTAACGGAGGTTTCTTGGAGCAGGCGGCGGATCTGAACGCAGTCGGGCCGGACAGCACGGGTCGCAACGACAACCGGTACACCTGGCGGGGTATTCTGTCCCTGGCCCTCAAACACAAGCCGCGGCTGGTGAGAGCGAATATGCTCGCCATACTGGCCACGGTGGTCAGCGTGCCTATTCCCCTGCTGTTGCCGGTACTGGTGGACGAAGTGCTGCTTGATGAGGCCGGCCCGGTGCTGCCCGTGATGCAGGCGATGCTGCCCGAAGCATGGCACCTGCCAGTGGTTTACATCGGCCTGATGGTGGTAGCAGCGTTTCTGCTAAGGTCGTTGTCGCTCACCTTCAACGTGCTCCAGTCCCGTGAGTTCTCCAAGATTTCCAAGGATGTGGTGTTTCGTATCCGTTCCCGGCTGCTGGGTCGGCTGCAGCGGGTGGCCATGTCGGAGTACGAAACCCGTGGCTCGGGCGGCATCACCAGTCATTTCATCACCGACCTGGACACCATCGATCAGTTCCTGGGTACCACCATCAGCCGTTTCCTGGTGGCGAGCCTGACCGTCACCGGAACCGCCATCGTGCTGATGTGGGTTCACTGGCAATTGGGGCTACTGATCCTGCTGTTCAATCCTCTGGTGATCTTCGCCACCATGCTCATTGGCAAGCGGGTCAAGGAGCTCAAACGTCAGGAGAATAGCGCCTACGAGGATTTTCAGGGCGACCTGACGGAAACCCTGGACGCGATCCACCAGCTCAGGGCGGCTAACCGGGAACAGCACTACCTGCGCCAGCTGATCAGCCGCGCCCGCACGGTTCGCGACCACGCCATACAGTTTGAATGGCGCAGCGACGCCGCCACCCGCGCCAGCTTTGCGCTGTTCCAGTTTGGTGTCGACACCTTCCGCGCGGCGGCGATGGTGACGGTCCTGTTCAGCGACCTGAGCATCGGCATGATGTTCGCCATCTTCGGCTACCTGTGGTTTATGCTCACGCCGGTACAGGAAATGCTGAATATGCAGTACGCCTGGTTCGCCGCCAATGCGGCGTTGGGGCGAATCAACCGCTTGCTGGAACTGGAGGAGGAGCCCCGTTACCCGGCGCTGGAAAACCCCTTCAGGGATCGTCACACCGTTGGCCTGACTCTGAAGGACATCCACTTCAGCTACGGTGAGGAATCCGTGCTCAAGGGCATTGACCTTCACCTTGAACCGGGAGAGAAAGTCGCGGTTGTGGGCGCCAGTGGCGGCGGAAAATCCACTCTGGTACAGGTCATTCTGGGGATGTACACACCGCAGCAGGGGCAGGTGCTGCTGGGTGGTGTGCCGGTCCAGCGCATCGGGCTCCCGTGTCTGCGGGAGAACGTGGCCACCGTGCTGCAGCACCCGGCCCTGTTCAACGACACCGTGCGACAGAACCTCACCCTGGGCCGGGACAAGACCGACGCCGAACTGTGGCAGGCCCTGGCCATCGCGCAACTGGACGGGACCGTGGCGGACATGCCTCAGCAACTGGATACCATGATTGGCCGCCAGGGGGTGCGTTTGTCCGGTGGCCAGCGCCAGCGGCTGGCCATTGCCCGTATGGTGTTGTCGGATCCCTCCGTGGTGATCCTGGATGAGGCCACCTCCGCCCTGGACGCCGAAACCGAGTTTCAGCTGCATCAGGATCTGGAGGCTTTCCTGCGTCAACGCACCACCCTGATCATTGCCCATCGTCTGAGTGCCGTGAAACAGGCCGACCGTGTTTACGTTTTCGAGGACGGCTTGATCACCGAGGAAGGGCATCATGATGAGCTGATCGCCCGCCAGGGGCTCTATGCCCAGCTTTATGGGGATCGACAGGCCTGAGGAGGATAGGGGTATTCACCGCCGCAATACTGAACATTCACGGAACCGCAGTTGAAGTCTGGTCAATCGGTGCAATAGTTATAGGAGACTTTCAAAATCAGGGTCTTTGCATCAGTCTATTGCCATCCGCGGTCAGTACGCTGATGCAAAGGCTACTGCTAAGCCTTCCGAAATCTTCGGATCATCAAAAGGAGGCACCTCATGTCGAAACAAAGCCTGAGTAAAGACAGTCTCAATACCCTTTCCAGCCTGGAGGCTGGCGGCAAGACCTATCACTATTACAGCCTGCCCAAGGCTGCCGACACCCTTGGCAACATCGACAAGTTGCCGTTTTCCCTGAAGGTGTTGCTGGAAAATCTGCTGCGCAACGAAGATGACGCCACCGTGGACCGGGGCCATATCGATGCGATGGTTCAGTGGATGAAAGACCGGAAATCCGATACCGAAATCCAGTTTCGTCCCGCCCGTGTACTGATGCAGGACTTCACCGGTGTGCCCGGTGTGGTGGATCTGGCGGCCATGCGGGAAGCGGTCAAGTCAGCCGGCAAGGACCCGGCAATGATCAATCCGCTGTCGCCGGTGGATCTGGTGATCGACCACTCGGTGATGGTGGACAAGTACGGTGACCCATCAGCCTTCAAGGACAACGTCACCATCGAGATGGAACGCAATCAGGAACGCTATGAGTTCCTGCGTTGGGGCCAGCAGGCGTTCGACAATTTCCGCGTGGTGCCGCCTGGGACCGGTATCTGTCACCAGGTGAACCTGGAGTATCTGGGTAAGACCGTGTGGAGCAAGGACCAGGACGGAAAAACCATCGCCTACCCGGACACCCTGGTGGGAACAGACTCACACACCACCATGATCAACGGCCTTGGCATCCTCGGCTGGGGTGTGGGTGGTATCGAAGCGGAAGCGGCCATGCTGGGCCAGCCTGTGTCCATGCTGATTCCGGAAGTGGTCGGCTTCAAGATTACCGGCAAGCTGCGCGAAGGCATTACCGCAACGGATCTGGTACTGACCGTCACCGAAATGCTGCGCAAGAAAGGTGTCGTGGGTAAATTCGTGGAATTCTACGGTGACGGCCTGAAAGACATGCCTGTCGCGGACCGTGCCACCATTGCCAACATGGCGCCGGAATACGGGGCTACCTGTGGTTTCTTCCCGGTGGACGAGCAAACCATCAAATACATGCAGCTGACCGGCCGCGAAGACGACCAGCTTGAGCTGGTGGAAGCCTATGCGAAAGCCCAGGGCCTCTGGCGCCAGCCCGGCCAGGAGCCGGTGTACACCGACACCCTGGAACTTGATATGGGTGACGTCGAGGCCAGCCTCGCCGGCCCCAAGCGCCCGCAGGACCGGGTTGCCCTGAAGAACATGAAGGCCTCGTTTGAACTGCTGATGGAAACCGCCGAAGGCCCGTCAGAGTCCCGCGAAGGCAAACTGGAATCGGAAGGCGGGCAGACCGCCGTTGGTGTCCAGGACAGCTACGAACACGCCGCCAGTCAGCCGCTGGAAATGAACGGTGAAAAGACACGGCTGGACCCCGGCGCGGTGGTCATCGCAGCAATCACCTCCTGCACCAATACGTCCAACCCCAGCGTGATGATGGCTGCGGGCCTGATTGCCCAGAAAGCGGTCGCAAGGGGGCTGGATACCAAACCCTGGGTGAAAACCTCCCTGGCACCGGGCTCTAAGGTGGTGACCGATTACCTGAAGGTGGGTGGTTTCCAGGACGACCTCAACAAGCTTGGTTTCAACCTGGTGGGTTATGGTTGCACCACCTGTATCGGTAACTCCGGCCCGTTGCCGGATGCCGTTGAGAAGGCCATTGCCGATGGTGATCTTACCGTGGCCTCGGTGCTTTCCGGTAACCGTAACTTCGAGGGTCGGGTGCACCCACTGGTGAAAACCAACTGGTTGGCCTCACCACCGCTGGTAGTGGCCTATGCCTTGGCAGGCAACGTGCGCCTGGACCTTTCCAAGGATCCTCTGGGCGAAGACAAAAACGGGAAGCCTGTGTACCTGAAGGACCTATGGCCGAGCCAGCAGGAAATCGCCGAAGCGGTCGAGAAGGTGAAAACCGACATGTTCCATAAGGAGTATGCGGAAGTCTTCGACGGCGATGCCACCTGGAAGGCGATCAAGGTCCCCGAGAGCAAGGTGTATGAGTGGTCTGACAAGTCCACCTACATCCAGCACCCGCCGTTCTTCCAGGGCCTGAAGGAAGAGCCGGACGCCATCGATGATATCAAGGACGCGAACATTCTGGCGCTGTTGGGTGACTCCGTCACCACCGACCATATTTCACCGGCCGGGTCGTTCAAAGCCGACAGCCCGGCGGGTAAATACCTGCAGGAGCGGGGAGTGGAACCGAAAGATTTCAACTCCTACGGTTCGCGCCGGGGCAATCACGAGGTGATGATGCGTGGCACCTTCGCCAACGTGCGCATCCGGAACGAGATGCTGGACGGCGTTGAGGGTGGATTCACCAAACACATCCCCACCGGCGAGCAGATGCCGATCTACGATGCGGCCATGAAGTATCAGGAAGAGGACACCCCCCTGGTGGTCATTGCCGGCAAGGAATACGGCACTGGCTCCAGCCGTGACTGGGCTGCGAAAGGTACCCGCTTGCTGGGCGTGAAGGCCGTTGTTGCTGAGTCCTACGAGCGTATCCACCGCTCCAACCTGATCGGTATGGGCGTGATGCCGCTGCAGTTCAAGGACGGGGTCGACCGCAAGAGCCTGAAGCTGACGGGCGAGGAAACCATCAGCATCAAGGGCCTGTCCGGTGACATCAAGCCGGGTCAGACACTCGAAATGACGGTGACCTATCCGGACGGCAAGACCGAGACTTGTGAACTACTGTCCCGGATCGACACCGCCAACGAAGCGGTTTATTACCGCCACGGCGGTATCCTGCACTACGTCGTGCGGGAGATGCTCAAGTCGGCGTGACTGTTTGGTCTGGCGTTGGTCTGGCAGGGCAACCTGCCGGGCCTCTCAATGCTCAGTTACCCATTACCCCGCCACTGGCAGTTCCAGCCAGAACGTAGCCCCCTCGCCCGGAACGGATTCATAGTCCACCGTGCCCTTCATGCGCGCCATCAGCTCCCGTGTGATGGCCAGACCGAGCCCGGTTCCGCCACTGGCTCTTCGGTCCGACGAATCAGCTTGTGAGAACTTCTTAAAAATATGCTCCCGAAAATGCGGGGCGACGCCCTCACCATGGTTCCTGATACACAGCCGAACCGACTCTCCGCGCTGGCTGGCGAAAATGTCGACGGAGGACCCTGCCGGAGAAAACTTGATGGCGTTGGACAACAGGTTGGTGATGGCCTGGTTCAGGCGCTGACGATCCACATGAACTGTCACGGCTGGCAGTTCAGCCACCTGAAGATGAATGTCTCGCTGTTGGGCAAAGGTTGCGATGTTTTCAACACTCTCGTGAACAAGATTTTGCAGAACATGGTGTTCGCTACGGAAGGGCATTTTGCCGGCCACAAGCTTTTCCATATCGAGTAAGTCGTTGATCAGGAACGTAAGCTGTTGGCTGTTCCGATAGGCGATGTGTGCCAGTTTCGAGGCCTTCTCCGGCAGCTCGCCGACGGCATTGTTGGCCAGCAGCCCGAGGGAGCCGGAAATCGAGGTCAGCGGGGTGCGAAGCTCGTGGCTGACAGTGGAAATGAACTCGTTCTTCAGGTGGTCGACTTTCTTCCGCTCTGAAATGTCCTCGGTGATCAGCCAGACAACGGGTTCGTTGCCGTCATCGTCCAGTTGCAGCCCGTGGAGCATGACGGGGGCCAGTTCCTGCCCTGGCGTCATGAAGTAGCCTTCGAGGCCGCTGAGTCTGGCATGTTCCCGAAGGGTTTCCTGAACCCCGGGCCTGTTGGCCAGCGGCTCTCCATGGACATCAAGCGGTTGGTCGAAGAAATCCAGTGTCTGGACGGATCTGCCAAACTGGTTTTCGAACGTTGGGTTTGCCCGGAGCAGTCGATTGGAGGTGACACTGAACAGCCCGATGCCCATGGGGGCCAGTTCGAAGAGTCCCCAGAGCCGCCGCTGCATTTCGCGATCCCGTGACATCAGGCTGGTGAGCCAGAAAACAGCACCGCTGACAATGACCAGCATCGCGAACAGGCTGCCACGAAATATCCAGGGCTGACTGGGGTGGTTTGGCCAGCCCCCGACTGGTTCGGCAAACACCACCCAGGTAGCGCCTCTCATGCGAATCGTGCTGGTGACTGGATCTTCCCATTGAAAGGGGCGTGTGGAGAAAAAAACCGACTGAGTGTCATTAACGTCGGCCGACGACGAGATCGCTACATTGAAGTCGTCTTGCAACCTATCCAGCCCTATCGACGAGTACAGTTTCTGAAGGTCCAGTATCACTGAAATAACCCCCCAGAAATCGCCCGAGGCCTGTTCGAATATGGGAACACGCCCCGCCAGCCCCTGCCCGCCCTGAACCAGATCAATAGGGCCGGTGAACACCACGCGACGGGTGTTGAGCAGCATCTCGATCTGATCTTGCGACAAGCTCTGTGCGGTCAGGTCGAGACCGATCGCAGCCTCATTGCCGGCCAGTGGGTAGACATGGCGAATCACGAAATCCGGAGCCAGTCCGATGTTTCGGAGTTCCGGTGCCAGGCTGAAGATGACCGAGGCCAGTTCCCGGAAGCGTTGGCCGTCGATATCGGGTTGTATCGCGACGTTGGCGGCCAGTCCCCACACGGTCTGGATGTTCTGCAGTATGGCACTTTGCAGCTTGAGGCTTATCTCATCCGTTTTTTCCTGCCACTGCTGACGGACATCGTTGCGGTGGCTGGAAGAGCTGGATGCATCAAGGGAAACCGCGACTACAATGACCAACAGCAGAACGCCCAGCCTTGAAGCCCAGATCAAACGATGAAACACGTTAGCCCGCGTTTGTGCCGCCACTATCGATTACTCGTCACTCTCATCGGGTTTGTCACTCTCATCGGGTTTGATGTCCAGCCAGAACGTCGAGCCGTATCCCTCGGTGGATTTGAACCCCACGCCGCCGCCCATTTGCGACATGATCTCCCGGGTAATGGCCAGCCCGAGGCCCGTACCGCCACGGCCTCGGGTATCGGAGCTGTCAGCCTGGGCGAACTTTTCGAATATCCTGGCTCGGAAGGCTTCCGGTATGCCTGTGCCATAGTCCGTGACTTCGATGCGAAAAAGGCCGTCATGAAGGTGTGTCAGTATGACAACCTCGGCCTCCGGCGGAGAAAACTTGATGGCGTTGGACAGCAGGTTGTCGAGTGCCTGGCCCAGGCGCCGGGCATCGATAGCGGCTTTGACCCAGGGATGGTGATTTTCGAACCGAAGTGAGATTTGCCGATCAACCGCGTAGGTTGATGTTCGATCCAGGCTGTCCTGAATGATCGCGCTGATGTTCTCGCTGTGCATCCGCAGTTCCATTTTTCCGGAGACCAGCTTTTCCATATCCAGCAGATCATCAATCAGATGCTTTAGTTGGTCGCTGTTGCGGGCTGCGATAGCCACCATGGCTTTGACTTTTTCAGGTAGATGGCCAAAAACCCCGCCCGCGATCAACCCAAGGGAGCCTGATATGGACGTCAGGGGAGTTCGTAGTTCATGGCTCACGGTGGAGATGAACTCGTTTTTCATTCGGTCAACCTTGCGGCGCTCTGATATGTCCTCAACCAGGGACCATACCAGCGGTTCACTGCCAGCACGCTCCACCAGAACGCCCTGGAAGAGAATCGGGAACCGGGTGCCATCCTTGCGGATAAACTCCTGCTCCACGGGGCCGAACCGCCCGTGTTCTTTCAAATCAGCAATGGCCTGCTGCGTCTGTTTCGCGTATTCACTGGGGGTTGCGTCCCAGTAGTTCAGTGCCAGGAACTCGGCGTGTGAGTAACCGCTGTGTTCCAGCAATGCGGCATTGACATCGTAGTTCTGTCCGCTTTTAAAACCGGTCAGAAGAATGCCGATCGGTGACAGTTCGAACAAGGTGCGCAGCAGTTGCTCTCGTTCTGCGAGCGCAAGCTGCGAGCGCTTTTTTTCATCGACGTTGGCGAGAAACCCATGCCAGATGACGCTATCGTCCGGGCGCCGTTCCGGCGTGGCCCGGCCCTCGACCCAAACCCAGTTCCCGTCCGGCGTTCTGACCCGAAACTCGGACTCCCAAACCGCCAGTGACTCCTGGGAACGGTCAACAGAGGTGTTTACATACCCAAGGTCGTCAGGGTGGACGGCATCAAAGATAATACCAGCATCCTCTTTAACGGCCTCCGGAGGAATGCCGTAAATATCACGTATGCCATCGCTGCTGTAGAGGAACCTCGACCCACCGTCCTGCAACACCTGATACTGATAAAGCATTCCAGGCACGTTCTCGGACAGCTTTCGCAGCGTATCCTCATGGGAATGTTGCTGGAGAAGGGCTGCCATCCACTGTGCCAGCCACACGATAAACAGGCGATCCAGATCCGTGAACGGTTTGGATCTTGGCGATACCGAGGAAAAATTAAGCGTGCCGAAGAGCTTGCCATCAAACTCTATGGGCGCCGCAATATAGCTCTCGAGACCCATTTGGGCATAGCATGACTGGTGGCGATAGCGCGAGTCGCCCATATGGCTGATCGCCAGATGGTCGCCTTTTGCGAGCATCAGTGCACAATAGGTTTGCTCCACCGGCAGTGACAGGCCGGCTTCCAGTGGAGAGTCATCCGGCGCTCTGAACCAGCGAATCGTATAGACATCGGTGGTGATTTCGCTGACGATGCCGGTTTCCAGTTCAAGGTGTTGGCGCCCAAGATCCAGGGCCATGTCTATTTTTTGTTCCAGGGGCGCGGAGGCGTCCACCGTCAGGTTGTTCAGTGCACTCAGAATCCGGGTCTTCTCGAGTTGTTCCTGGCGGGATTTACTCGCTTCGAAGTCATTGATCTCTTCATCGACACATCGGGCCAGCTCTTCCAAAAGCATGCGTTGATCGCCGTCGAGCGATCGTGGCCGGGTGTCTATGATGCAGAGAGTGCCCAGGCGATAACCTTCATGGCTGCGGAGTTGAGCACCGGCGTAGAAGCGAATGTGTGGCGGGCCGGTAACGAGCGGGTTATCGGCAAATCGTGAATCCTCGTGGGTGTCCTCGACAATGAACAGACGATCACTGAGGATGGCGTGGCCGCAGAAAGAGATGTCCCTGGGGGTCTCCCTGGCCTCCAGCCCCTGACAGGATTTGAACCATTGCCGTTTTTCGTCGACCAGTGACACCAGGGCAATGGGGACGTCGAAGGCCAGTTTGGCCATGCGAGTAAAGCGATCAAATCGCTCCTCTGGTGACGTATCGAGCAGGTGAGTTCGCTTCAGCGCGAGAAGCCGTACCGCCTCATTCAATGGGCTTTCGGGTGCTATCACGAGTCTGTTTCCTCATCAGCGACGGTCGACAATGCCTCACCGGATCCGGATGTTGGCATATCGACCCAGAAATGCGCGCCCTGATCATTGTAGTAGCCAACCTCTGCATGCATCAGCGTTGCCAGTTCGGCACAAATGGCAAGCCCCAGCCCCGTGCCCTTTACCGAACGGGTGGTGCCGGTTTCGGCCTGTGCAAATCGTTTGAACACGCTGTCGGCAAAAGAATCCGGAACCCCGGGGCCCTGATCACTGACGGTGATTCTCACGTATTCCGGTGAGTGGAGCCGGGCTTTTATCCTGACCACCCCGTTCCTGGGGGAGAACTTGATGGCGTTGCTGACGTAATTGTCCAGAATCTGCCTCAGCCGGTGCTTGTCACAGAGTAGATGTGGTAGCTCACCGCTGTCTGATACCAACCGGACCTGATGTTCAGCAGCCATAGTGTTGTTGTCCTCAACGGCGCCGTAAAGTATTGGTTGGATCGCTTCGCTTTGAATTCGCACTTTAAGACTGCCATCAGACAGTTTATTGAAGTCGAGCAAATCCGACACCAGCAGTTGCAGACGCTCGCCATTTCTCAGGGCGAGGTTTGCCATCTCCTGGCTTTTGTCGTTGAGCGGCCCGGTTACGCCGGATGAGAGCAGCTTCAGGGCGCCAGTCAGGGACGTCAGTGGCGTGCGAAGCTCATGACTGACGGAAGACATGAAGTGGTCCTTGAGCCTGTCCAGACTGTCACGTTCCTCCAGGAGCTGGTTGAAGGCCCCGGCCAGGTTGCTGACCTCCGGAATGCCGGATTCGCCCAACCGCATGGCAGAATCCGGTTGTTCAGCCATATGCTTTATACGCGTCGTCATTCGGTCCAGTGGCGACATGGTGCTTTTGACCAGCAGGTAGCTTAACGCGGCGATTACCAATGTGATCAGCAGGCTGATACTGAAGAACTGGAGAAAGGATTGTCGGGCGGGTGTTGTTGCCTGATCATAGGGAACAGCACGGACGAAGACCCACCCCAGCCGTTGCAGGTGATTGGTGGCGTATATCAGGGGCTGACCATCCTGGCCGTTGACCTGTCCAAACGTGATGCCGGATAACGCTGCGTCCGTCAGCGCATCTGCGCCAGGAGGTGGCAGGGGTTCGATATTCTGTGAGCCCTCGCCGGAATCCACGTACAGAAAGTTTTCCGTGTCGATGATTTTCTCGATACCCTGTGATCCATACAAGCCCATGGTGCGTTTTTCCGGTAACAGGCTGGTCCTGCCCAGATCCAGGGTGCCGCCTGCGAACCCGAGAAAATCCCCTTCATCCGTTTCGATGGGTGCCAGAAACGAGAGCAGGGGTCTGCCTGTGGTTCGTCCGATGATAGGTTTGCTGACAATAGGCTGTCGTTTCTCCAGGGCTTCCCGGAAGTGAGGGCGATCCAGGTAGCAGGTGCCAATACGATTTGGGACGTAGACATTTTCTGCCACGGCACATCCGTTCTCATCGAAAATGAGAAGCGCCGCCGGGAACAGATCCTGGATTGCCGTTTGGCGATTCAGCGCGACCTCCAGAGCAGCCTGGTCTGGAAGGTCGTCGCCGGCGAGCTGTGAGGCGAATGCTGACAGAGAGTTCAGTCGAAGCTGAAGCTTCTGGTCGACCTGTTCCGAGGTTCTTGCAGCTTCGAGAATCTGGCGATGGGTGAGCAGGTCTTCAAAGTCCTGTACCAGGGCCTGATAGGCGATCGCGATAATGGCCAGGACGGTTACAAGACTGCCGCCGCCAATGATTATGGCTACGCGACTACTAAGGGAGAGCGATTTGCCTGATCGCAATGAAATGCCTCGCTGTTGCGTTTTGCAGGATAATGTTCTGTGATGAAAGAAGATTAGCCTAGTTGAACCGGTTATATTAGTAAAAAATCGAGGCCTCAGACCTTTTATGGGAACAGATCCAAAAGCGGATATCGCGGATAAACTTGCGCAATTGCGACTCAGCTTCCGTGGTAAGGCGGAGGATGAACTCGATCAGTTGAGCGAAGTCGCCGCAAGGGTAACCGGGGGGGCTCAGGGGCAGCGACTGCTGCGTGAAGATGTGATGTCGGCCTACCAGCTGCTTCATCGTCTGGCCGGTTCTGCCGGAACCTTCGGATATGCAGCCTTGGGGGCTGAGGCCCGTAGGCTGGAGCAACGTCTTAAGCCATTGGTGGAAAAATACCCGGTGCAAGCCGACAGTGGCCCAGAGGTTCCCGGCGAGGAAACCCCACAGGTTATCAATGCCCTGACACAGGCAGGACACCTGCGTTCTTTGCTGGATGAAACGTCGGTGTCAGCGACCCGCAGTACCAAAGGCCCTGAGCACTTAAACGATCATTACAGTCTGACGGTCGCGGATATTCAGGTTGTCCTGTGTGGGTTGTCAGAAGGTTCGCAGGTTTTTCTGGAGTACACACTCTCAAATTACGGTTTTTCGGTATCGCGCCAGGCGGTCTCCACCCTCTCCCTTGACGGAACGCCGGGAGTAACCCTTGTGGTAACCGGTGAGGACGCACTTTCGGAGGTGTCCGCGGCGCTCGATGCTAAGGCTGGGAGCAAGAATTCACTGAAACCACCACTCATTTGTATCGGACACAGGGATGATTTCCGAAACCGGTATGCCCTGGCGGATGCCGGGGCAGATGCACTTATTACGGAACCGGTTGATGCAACCGTACTGACGGAAAGCATCGAGCGTTTGGTCAGTGAGCAGAGCCGGACGGTTTCCGGGAAAATCCTGATTCTGGATGACGATGAAGATCTTGCAGGGCACTATCGCGCGGTGCTGGAGGGCGCGGGTTTTAATGTACATGCCATCAGTAATCCCGAGACGGTGTTGTCGGAACTCTCGGAATTCTCCCCCGACATAATGCTGCTGGACGTTCGTATGGGGGATTACTCCGGACCCACGGTGGCAAAGCTGGTCCGTTTTGATCCCGAATGGGTAAGCCTGCCGATCATCTACCTGTCGTCTGAGCAGGATAAGCAGGTTCAGCTCGAAGCCATGGCAAAAGGGGCGGATGAGTTCCTGACCAAGCCCGTGTCCGACCGCTATCTTGTACGCGCCGCCCAGATCCGCTGCTATCGTGCCCGCCAACTGAACGAGCTGCTGATACGGGACAGCCTTACGAGCCTGTTGAAGCATTCGTATATAAAGCAGGAAATTGATAAGGAACAGGCCCGCTGCAAGCGACTGTCGCAGTCTTCCGTTGTCGCCATGCTGGACCTGGATCATTTCAAGAAAGTGAATGATCAGTATGGGCACAGAATGGGCGATAGTGTCATCAAAGCGCTCGCAAGCTTGCTCAGGCAACGATTGCGTTCCACCGATATAATCGGCCGGTATGGTGGGGAGGAGTTTGCAGTGGTTTTACCGGAGTGTACGACGCAAGAAGGGCAATCGGTCATGACTCAGATTTGTGAGGCATTCTCAGACCTGTCGTTCAACAATGATGGTGCTAGCCTGTCGGTTACCCTCAGCGTGGGTATTGCCGCGCTGGATGCTTTTGAGTCCGGTAGTGATGCGCTTAACGCAGCGGATCAGGCCCTTTATGAGCGAAAGAAAGGGGGCCGTAACGGCGTGACGATTTTCCATCAGGGATGAAGCATAACGTTATGAAGGCACTTATTCTGGAAGATGACACATTGCTGGCGGATCTGCTGGAAACGGTGGTCGGCGGGCTTTATCCGGGCATCGATATTTTCGTAACGCCGTCGGTCAGGGGGGCTCTGGCACACTGGTCCCAACACGGTTCTGACCTGATGATCATCGACTGGAATCTGCCGGATGGTTCAGGTCTTGACGTAATTCGCGCTGCCCGTGAGAAGAGCAGCAAGACCGCCATTGTCATGATCTCCGGCCGGGCTGACAGGGATTCGGTTCTGAAAGCCGCACGCTACGGCATCAATGGCTATATCAGCAAACCGTTCAATGTGGAGATGGTGCACGAAAGGCTGACAGCACTGGTGGACCCAGCAGAATTTGATCGGGAGTCTCAACCTGATCTGGAGCACCTGCTGCAGACGTCGGTGGAGTCCGTTATTCAGCTGCCCTCCGCCGTTGATACGGCTCGGGTTCTCGAATTGATGGCGCGAAAACAGGATATCTCCCCATCGCAGCTCGCGGAGCGGTGGCATGGCGAGGTTGCGTTGACAACCCGTCTGCTTGACGTGGCCAACAGCGCCTCGTTCCAGAAAACCGGTGAGCCGGTCCGCAGTCTGCGTGACGGGATTGCTACCATGGGTGTGGATATGGCCTTGCGGCACGCGATGGCCATGTCGCTGGATATATGCGGCCAGTTGCGCGATACCCGTTTGGCGGAAAGAGCGACTGTCTTTCTCGAAACCGCCGAGAAGGTAGCCCAGGAAGCCGTACGAATTGCGTTACGTATCGGAATCGATCAATCCGATGTGCACACGGCGGCCCTGCTCAGCCGGGTCGGCGAACTGGCTGTGCTCAAGGTGATGCAGCAATGCCTGGATCGCAAAGGCCAGGTTTCTGATGAACAGATTGAAAGCGGGTTAACGGCCTGGGCTCAGAGTTATGGGAATCGTCTCAAAGTGCAGTGGCATCTGCCTTTGCAGTTGCGGGAGCTGATTGGCGCTGTTCATTTTCTGCCACGTGATGCTACGAGTGAATCGAAACTGGTTATGCGTGCCTCTGCGTTGATAGCGGGTGGCCAGAACAGCAGTGAGGAGTGTTTGCGCTTGCTGCGCAGACTGGGGGTGAATAACCATGAGAGAGGTACAGACGATGGCTAGCCCGGTTGCAGAACTTCAGCGAATTCTTTATGTGGAGGATGATGCCGACATCAGGGCCGTGGCGGAGCTGGCACTGGAATCCGTTGGGGGCTTTTCGGTAAAGAGCTGCAGTTCCGGTCAGGAGGCGCTTCTTGAAGGGCCGGGTTTTGAGCCCGAACTGATTCTGCTGGATGTTATGATGCCGGGTATGGATGGCCCGTCTACGTTTCAGGCGTTACGGGAAATTCCGGCGTTGAGCGCGACACCTGTGGTGTTCATGACTGCTAAGGTGCAAACTGAAGAGGTGGCGTTCTACAGGGAATTGGGAGCGGTTGACGTGATACCCAAACCGTTCGATCCCATGACCCTTGCCGATCAGATACGTGAAATATGGACGTCCAAGGTGTGAACATGGTTACGAAAGAATCGCCAGAGAAACTGAAGCACAAACTGAATCTGGAAACGTCCCGGATCAATTGGCATGACCTGCAGGTTTATTATGCCCGTGGTCACGTCGTGAAGGTGGTCCCGGAGCTGGACCTGCTGGATGTGGCGGCAGAACTGTCAGCGGACAACAAGGCCCAGTTCGAGCGTTGGTTGGCCGATAACAAAGTGGGCGATGTGGCTCCGGATCTTGCCCGCCACTGGTATGACGAGAACACGGAACTCTGGGCGGTAGTGATTGCACCCTGGGTGCTGGTGCAGGACAGGTCAGGGCATGTACTTCACTGAAACTCCTGGAATAAGGCCGTGAAACTGCATTACTTTCATGGGCGTGGCCCGCTACGGGCACTGGTCATGGTCCGGGAACAGCGCCGGGTTGAGCTTTTCATTAAGCCCGTCGGTGAGGACATCTGGGCGTTGGTGGCGCTCAGCGGCTCGGTGCATGGTCAACCAGAAAAACATCGCTGCCAGGGCCCCTATCGTTCCATCGCCCAGGCGGAAGCGGTGTTGCGCAGTGTTGCGGGTGCGCTGATGGGGCAGGATTACCAGCCCCAACCCAACGACTATGTGGTCTGGTCGGTGATGGCCCAGCGCCTGGCGCGCACCATCCGTACCGATCGCGATGCCAGTGCAGGCAAGTTTCATTTTGATCCGGATCAGTACGAACCTATCGGCTGATCTTTCCCCACCCATACACATTTTTCCGAGGACTTCATGCTGACCGGCGCATTGCTGATCCTGGCACCGCTTTTCCTGGGGTTTGCCCTGGCACTTGAGAACCGCCATCTGATGACGGCCATTCATTACGGCGTTGAGGGGCTGGTGTATTTTATCCTGGCACTCTTGGGGCTGAGCCTCGGGCAGATGGAAGGTGTTGGTGGCCAGTTGGCTAATATGGCGTCCCAGGTTGCCGTGCTCGTGGTGGTACTGTTTGTGGCCAACATGGCGGGGCTGTGGCTGTTTCACCGGTGGCAGCCGATGGCAGCGAGGGAGGATCACGTGGACCAGCCTCGTGGCTATCGTCGCCTTTTTCTGGCGGGGTTGAAGCCACTGTTGGCGGTTGTGGTGGGTGGTTTGGCCGGTTTCTACTGGCTGCCGGATATGCCCATGGCCGAAGACGTGGCGACCTGGTCGTTAATGTTGCTGCTGTTTCTGATTGGCCTGCAACTGCGCAATGCCGGCCTGTCCCTTCGTCGGCTGCTGCTCAACCGGCAGGGATTGGGCATTGCGTTAGCGCTGGCCGGGAGCTCTCTGCTCGCTGGTTTTGCAATGGTGCCTTTGCTGGACGCTGCCTGGCATGAGTCACTGGCACTGGCGTCCGGGTTTGGCTGGTATTCCCTGTCCGGTATTGTGATTGGCGATGCCCTGGGGCCGTCCTGGGGTGGTGTCGCCTTTCTCAATGATGTGATCCGGGAGATTATTGCGCTTGCGATCATTCCATTGTTGATCGGCCAGCGGCCGGCCATGGCCATTGGCTACGGGGGGGCGACTGCCATGGACTTCACCCTGCCGGTGATCCGCAGCAGTGGTGGCCTGGACTGCGTTCCCGTGGCGATCGCCTCGGGGTTTATCCTGTCGTTCCTGTCTCCCATCCTGATGGCGGTGTTTCTGTCCATGGGAGGGTAATGTCTCAGACCAGGAACTTTCTGACGTCGATCTTGTAGTCTTCCGGGTCCACTGAACGCAGAATTCGGTCCTGGGCCCCGGGTTTGGCCAGGTCCAGGGTGTCAACGGTGATGGGCATGCGAAAACGGGTGTTATACATCACACGCAGCACGGGCAATCGCTGGTCCTCGTCGTTGGTCTCGATGACGACACCGAGCCGGCCGCTTTCCAGAAGCACCAGTGAGCCAATGGGGTAGAGCCCCACACAACGAATAAACTCTTTCACCAGGGCGGCGTCCAGATGGCCGCCGCTCCATTCCAGCAGTTTCTTCAGGCCCTGGGTCGGGGTCATACCCTTGTGATACACCCGGTCGGAAGTAATGGCGTCGTACACATCGGTAATAGCCACCATACGACCGTATACGGAGATTTCCTCGCCCCTCAGGCCCTCGGGGTAGCCACTGCCGTCCAGGCGCTCATGGTGCTCCGCGGCGGTAACGATGGCCAGTTCGCCAATACCCTCTGTTGCCTTGAGAATATCCCGCGAATGCCGCGCATGGGCTTTCATGACCTCAAACTCTTCTGGCGTCAGCCGTCCCGGCTTGTGGAGAATGTCGTCCGGCGTAAGGATTTTGCCGATGTCATGGAGCAGTGCACCAACAATGGTTTGGTGCAGCGCCTCCGAGGGAAGCTTGCGGTAGTTGCCAAACAGGGACATCAGTACGCTGAGGTTGACCGAATGCTCCAGCAGGTAGTTGTCCTTCTCGCGGATTCGGCCGAGGCAACTGAGGGCATTGGCGTTGCGCAAGATAGAGCTCTGGAGCTCATCAGCCAATCGGTGAATGGGGGCTATCTCGATTGCCCCTCCAAGCTTCACGCTGTTCATCAGGTTGCCGACCAGCCCCTGAGCCTGGTTATGCACCTGTTGGGCGAACACCATTTCCTCGGCCACTGCTACCCGTTTGAAAACGCCGGGTGCCTGCTCGCCGGCCCGCTGAAGGGCGGACTCGTTGCGGCGATCGACCTCGTGGGCTGGTTCCGAATCCTGGGAATCCAGGCCCTTGGAGACATCGATGTAGACGTAGTCCACCCCCATCCGGCGGATTTTTTCAACGGTGTCCTCTTTTTTGATCACGCCGCGACGGCGCTGGGTGTTGTGAGGAATCCAGTCGTTGTTCAGGTCGGTGATGTACATGCCGACCTTGAGCGCGGAGACGGGGATGCGTTTGATCATCGCGGCTGGAAGAACGTTCTCAGGCTGTTGTCATAGGTTGTAGCCAGTACGTTCTCCAGCGGTAGTTGTTTCACCTCGGCGATTTTCTCGGCAACAAATGGTATGTAGAAAGGTGCATTTTCCTTGCCGCGATAGGGAACCGGGGTCAGGAACGGTGAATCCGTCTCCAGCAGGATCTGCTCGATGGGTGCCATACGCACAATGTCACGCACGTTTTCGGCTTTGTTGAAGGTGGTGATGCCGTTAAAGCCCAGGCACCAGCCTTCGTCCAATGCGTATTGCGCCAGCCCCGGGCCTGACGTGAAACTGTGGATCACGCCGCGGCGCTTAAGAGTACTTTCGAACTCCTTCAGGATGTCGATGGTGTCGTCATCGGCCTCGCGGCTGTGGATGACCACGGGCCGGTCGGTGTCACAGGCGATCTGCAACTGGCGGCGGAACACATCACGCTGAACGTCCCGGTCTGCGTTGTCGTAGAAGTAATCCAGACCAATTTCGCCCACTGCCACGATCTTGTCGTCGCCAGCGTGCGCGCGGATTTCCGCCTCGGCGGCATCGGAATACTGTTCGGCATCGTGGGGGTGTACCCCTTGCGTGCCATACACCCAGGGGGCTGTTTGGCTCAGTTCACGCACGGTAGCCAGATTGTCCGGTGACACAGCGATGGTGATCACACGTTCGATATTGACCCGCTGCGCTTCGGCCAGGGTTTCCGCCAGGGGGCGATCCTTGAGGTAATCCAGATGGCAGTGGGTTTCGATAATCGGTTGATCGAAAACGGGAATGTCGCGACGTTTCTTGCTCATTGGCGGTTACTTCACTCCATCGCAACCAAAGCGTTGGCTGCTATCCTGAGAACTTTGTCACAGTAGTTTATCAGTTTGTTCGATTGTTGACCTACATTGCTGTCATAGGGAGAAGTGCATGCACATCATTGTTGTTGGTGCCGGCGTGGTTGGCGTAACCACGGCGTACGAGCTGCAAAGCCGGGGCCATCAGGTAACCGTGCTGGAACGTCACAGCGCGGCTGGGAATGAAACCAGCAAAGGTAATGCCGCCCAGCGCTCCTACGGGGTGGTCTATCCATGGGCAGACCCATCCATGGTGTTGAAGGCCATCCCCTGGTTATTCAAGAAGGACGGCCCGCTGAAAATGTCGGTGCCGCCATCCATGGAAACCTTGCGGTTTATGTTCGCAACGCTGCGCTACGCCTGGTCGCCTGGCCTGTTTGGCCTGAACAAGCGGGCCATGATGCGCCTTGGCATTCATAGCCGTGAACGCTTCCTGGCCCTTGAAAAGGAGCTTGATCTGCCGTTCGACGGCGGCCACCAGGGCCTGCTTCACCTCGCCAGCACCCCGGAAACCCTGGAAAACTACCGCGAAACCCAACGGTTGCTCGACGAACTGGGTATCCCCTCCCGATTGCTCACTCCCGAAAAGGTTCGCGAAGCAGAGCCCGGCATGATCGGGGATGGCCCGCTCTACGGCGCCCTTAGCTATGACACAGATGGCACCGGTGATTGTCATCTGTTCTCCCGTGAACTGGCCAAGGCCTGCGAAACGAAGGGTGTGCAGTTCCGCTACAACACGGAAACCGAACATTTGGTGGCTGATGATCGGCGGGTAACGGGGGTGACCATCCGCAAGGACGATGGCACATCGGAAACCCTTGAGGCAGACGCTGTGGTTGTCAGTGCCGGTTGCTGGTCGGGGCATCTTACCCGTCCCCTGGGGCTTGAGTTGCCGATCTACCCGGTGAAGGGCTACAGCTTTACGGTGCCCTTGAAAGACCCTGGCCGCGCGCCGGTGTCGACCATCCACGATGACAACTACAAAGTGGTCTCGACCCGTCTGGGCGAGAGGCTACGCGCCTCCGGCTTTGTGGAATTGGACGACTTCAACCGCGACATTCCGGAAGCCCGGCTGGCGACCATTCGAAAGTCCGTGGAATCCCGTTTTCCCGGTTGCGCCGATCTGGAGGCCGCCGAGACCTGGACCGGTTTTCGCCCCATGACTCCGGACGGTCCTGCCATCATCGGTCGAGGCCCCCGGGAGAACCTGTTCCTCAACACCGGGCACGGCACCTTTGGCTGGACCCTGTCGGCGGGCAGCGCTTCGGTGATTTCCCAGGTGATTGATGGGGAGGCGCCGTCGGTGTGCCTGGATGCTTTTCGGCCTGGGCGATTTTCCGAGTGACGTTACCTTCGGCGGCGAGTTCACATCACCGCGCTGACGCTTTTTATCGGCGCTGGCAGCGCTTGAACGATTGGCTGGCGCAGCATCGTGAGTTCTGGCAACCGACGCCATTCGCTGACCCGAGCCCGGCCTGGACGAAGACCTGGCCGGCATTGGCGGACCGGGTTGCCCGGCTCTCTGACAGCGACTGTGTGCAATGGGACGATGATCCTGTTGCGCTGGCTGAATGGGTGGCCGGGGCGTTGCCCTCTTTCCGGGAGTTCGGTGAGCTGACCGGCATTCAGCCACTTGCCGTCGAATTAGCCGATCAGAACACCTTGCCTGAAGTCCGGGCAACGGATATGCCTGGCCGTAAGCGGCTTCAGGCCGGCGCTTTTGCAAGCGCTATCCAACCCTTGAAGCACAACGTACTGGACTGGTGTTGCGGCAAGGGCCACCTGGCCAGAACCCTGGCACCCCTGTGCGGGGGTGACGTAACCGGGTTTGAATGGAACGCGACCCTGGTGGACGATGGCAACCTCCTGGCCGGAAAGTTCGGGGATGCGGTTACCCTGCAGTGCCAGGATGTCATGGCCGAGAACCTGACGATGCCGCCCGACGCTCACGGTGTTGCCCTTCACGCTTGTGGTGACCTTCATCGCAGGCTGATGCGTAAGGTGGCTGGCGAGGGCCTGCCAAGGGTGAGCGTTTCACCTTGCTGCTACCACCTGACGGAAGCGTTGGACTACCAGCCTCTTTCCAGGCGCGTCCGGGCTTCAAAAAATGGCTTGGAGCTGACCCGCAACGAGCTGCGACTGGCCGTCAGGGAAACCGTGACCGCACCGAAGCGTGTGCGTGAGCAAACCCGCAGGATCAGTCGTTGGCGTCTCGGGTTCGATGGTCTTCAACGGCAGCTTCGCGGCGTGGATGCCTACCTGCCGGTGCCGTCGCACCCGACGCGGCTGACGAACGGCGATTTTGCCACCTTCTGTCGCTGGGCAGCCGGCAATAGGGGGCTGGAACTACCCGGGGACACAGACTTTGGTGTCTGGGAACGTTATGGCGAGCGGCGACGGCAGGAAGTGAGCCGCCACGAGCTGGTGCGCCACCTGTTCCGGCGGCCACTGGAGCTTTGGGTGGTGCTGGATTATTCAATGTTTCTTGAGGAACAGGGGTATGACGTTCGGCTGGGGACCTTCTGCGAGCGCCAGCTGACGCCCCGCAATCTGCTGATCGACGCCGAAAAAAGGTCTGTGGACTGCTAAATGGCTCAGGGCTTTCGGTACACTACATTTTCCACGCAGCCGTCCCGAAAATACACGTAGGTCAGTTCATAAAGGGCGCCATAGTATTTCGTCTGGTATACCCAGGTTTCCTGGGGTGTGGGGTAGGTTTCTGGAGGTCGGCCAAAGGCTTCTAGAACATGCTCTTTGGTCATGCCTTTCACCACCTGTTCCCGCACCAGATAGCGCCGCAGGTCGGTGGAGTTAATAAAACGGCAGGTGTCATCACTGGTCGACTCCTGTGTGCTTTTTTCCGGTTCTTCCACTGTTTCATCACGCTTGGGTGACGGCGGGAGGTTCTGGCCAAAATTGCCGCCAATCCGGTTGTCACGGATGGTGATTTCCTCGGAGTCTTCCCCGCAGGGCTGGTCCGAAAAGCGAGTATCACCACCGGCATCGCACCGGTAAACCTGGGGCCACGCAGCAGCGGGTATACCCCATGTGAGAATAAAGACGAACAACATTCGCTTCACGGCATTCTCTCGCGAGCATGAAATTAAGGGCGCCTGCCCGCCAATAAAAAAGGCGCCCGAAGGCGCCTTTTCGTTGAGCTGATCTTCACAGGATGTCTGTACAGGATCAACGTCGACGCTTAACGGCGAACCTGAATACGAGCCTCAACCCGACGGTTCTCCGCGCGGCCAGCAGCGGTCTCGTTACTGGCAACCGGCTCGGACTCACCGTAACCAACGGCATTCACACGGTCCTCACTGATGCCCAGGGCATCGGTCAGCCGGGTGGCAACTGCCTCGGCACGGCGCTGGGACAGGAAGCGGTTGTATTCCGCCTCGCCAATGCTGTCACTGTGACCGGCGATTTCCACGTTGGTTTCCGGATACTCGAGCATGAAATTGGCGACGCGGCGAATTTCATTGTCGAAGGCATTGCCGATCACCGAACTGTTGGTCGGGAACTGTACGTTCAGCTCGATGGTTTCGACGGTTTCTGTCACGCCTTCACAACCCATGGCATCCACGTCTGCGCCTGCAGTCGTGCCGGGGCACTGGTCCGCGCTGTTCACCACGCCATCGTTGTCGCTGTCCAGCTCACAACCACGGCTGTTGACGCTGGCGCCCGCCGGTGTGTTGGGGCACTGGTCCATGCTGTTGGCGACGCCGTCACCGTCGTTGTCACGCTCACAGCCATTGCTGTCAACGTTCACACCTGCAGGTGTTCCGGCGCACTGATCGCGGTTGTCCGGCACGCCATCGTTGTCGCTGTCTGCGGCTTTGCGTGGTGAGGGCTTTGAGTCCGCGACGGTGCGAGAGAAGGCAAAGCTCAGGCCAAGGGTTGCCTGGGTATCGAAGGTGCTTTCGTCAATGCCATGGAACTCGCGCAGGTCCGCGCGAATGGAAACGCTATCACTGACGTTGTAACGGAAGCCCGCTCCGACGTTGACGCGGGTTTCGTCGTGATTGGAACCGGCTGTCTGGTAGCTCAGCACATCGTCGCCGAAGTCCGCGTGGCCGGCACCGGCCGAGACATACGGATTCCAGGCTTCATCCTGGCCGGCAAAGTAATAGAGGCCGTCCAGTCGATATTCTTCAAAGTCGCTACTGCCATCGACGTACTTACGATCGGCATCCGCCTTGGAATAGACGCCTTCCACGGCCCAGTTGGGGTGGAAGCGAAATTCCGCGCCAATGCCCAGGGTGCCGGTTTCACTGAGGTCGCGCTTGTCGTCAAACAGCTGGAAGCCGGCAAACGGGTTCAGGTAAATGGTTTGCTCGCGTTCGGCGAGTGCGGGGGTCGCAAGGGATGTCGTCAGGGCCGCAATGGCCAGTGGGCGCATGATATTCATGCAGAACCTCCTGTTCAATTATCGTTGTAAAAAGTACTCATGTCGTACTTTCGCATAAAGCATTGCTGCAGCGTACTTACGTGAAATTTAAGTCAGGGGATTCAAAAAAACAAAAAAAGAGGGCCAGTGTTACGTCCGCAATTGTACTCAGGCCCTTGATGACATGGCGGTAAAATACAGGTGGGCACTTTTCTTGCTGAAATTCAGGGTGTCACCGTTGTCGAAAGCGACTTCGAAGGACCGTTCGTCCTCCCCCGTCACTGAGCCCGGCCCGAAGATGGCATGGCTGAGACGGTTTCTTGCCCAGAGCGGTGTCGTCTCCTCGGCTGTTGCTTCCGTATTTGTCTGCAATGTGACGCCTTGAAGGTGCGCATAGCGAAGACCGGTCGACGTCAGTGGTACGGTGGCTGTCAGCGCGTCAGCGCTGTCGCAGGAACGCCCGTCCAGCCACTGGCCAAACTCTTGGGACAGTGGAAAGCACAACTCATCGACAAACCGGCTTGGGCCCTGGTCGCCGTCAAGGTGTCTTTTTTCTCCGAATGGCCGGGTGATCAGGTGTAGCTGCTCCCGGGTTCGGGTCATGGCCACATAGAGCAGACGGCGTTCACTTTCCAGGAAGGCCTTGGGGTCGTCCTGGGCTCGGGGGCTGTAGGGCAGGTACTTCTCCTGCAGTCCCGGCAGTATAACGGTCGACCATTCCAGGCCCTTGGTGCGGTGGATGGTGGAGAGCAAGGCGCCGCCATGGCGATTTTCACCCGCCTGTTTTTTCAGAGCCTTGAGGTGTTCCAGCGCGCCGTCAATGCTGACATCGAGTCCCGAGAGGTACAGCCGGAAGCCCCGGATGGTCTCGATGCGTTCGTCCGCGGTTTCATGGGTCAGTGCCAGGCTGCGAATGCCCTCGTAGAGTTCGGTTTCCTCCGCATAGCGGGATATCAGATCTGCCACTGAGCCTTTGAAGCGCTCCAGCTGTGCCAGTGTTTCCCCCAGCTTGCGGAGCTTTTTGGCCGCCATGGGGGCCAGTGCGTCAAAGTCCATGGCCAGCAGCCGCTCGTGCCAGCCCTCGCCGAACCCAGCCAGAAAGCGTGCCAGCTGTTCGAGCTCGGGCTCCTTGAGGCCCACATGGGGGAAGCGCAGCAATTGCCGGGCAATATCAAGCCGATCTTCATCAGGCAGATTGCGAATCCGGCCCGACACCACCATCAACAGGCTGGTGATGGCCTGAACCTCGCGACTGAACAGGGCTCCCTTCCCGGCGTCGATGCGGTAGGGCACTTGTCGCGCGAGCAATTTCAATTCGATAGGAACACTCTGGCTCCACACCCTGAACAGGATCGCCGTGTTGGCAAGTGCTTCGTCGTCCATGGGTTGCAGTAGTTTCAGGACGAGATCACTGTCGTTTTCCTGCTGGTGCAGGGTGATGCCGGTCTCAGGTGTGGTTGGATGGGAATGGCAGAGCACATCCTTGCGACCGGTGTTGTGACAGATCAGGTGATTGGCCAGCAGAGCCACCTGATGGCCATACCGAAAGGTATAGCTCAGGGTCTGCTCCAGTGGGCTTTCAAACTCTTCGCTGAAACGCCTGAGTATAAAATCGGGTCTGGCGCCCCGGAACTCGTAAATCGTCTGATCCGGATCGCCCACGACAGTCACCCGTGCCCGGTCACCGGCCACGTATCTGAGCAGTAGATGCTGGATTTCGTTGGTGTCCTGATACTCATCCACCAGTACCAGGTCCATTTTGTTGCCGACCAGGCGCTGTAAGGGCGGGTTCTGGTGAATGGCCATCACCGGTTCGTAGAGCATGTCGGCGTAGCTGATGCGGCTCTGGGATTTGCGCCACTGTTCAAAGCTGTGGAACAGGTCGATCAGGTAGCGGTGTTTGTCGGAATAGCCGAGTTCCTCAAAGACGATGTCCACCGGGGACAGGGTGGTTTTCACCAGGTCGATGAAGTTAACGGCGGTTTCGACAAAGTCTTTCTTGTTGCGGCGGATCTCGTCGGCTAGGTCCTCAGGCGCCAATCGCCGCGTAAGCTGCCAGGCCTGATAGCTGATTTCCTGGTCGGTGAGGATCTTGTCTGAAAATCCCGGAAGGAAGCCTTCCCGCACGAACCGTTTGTAAAGCCGTAGCCCCATGGCGTGGTAGGTGCGAATTTCAGGTGTCGCCAGGCCCAAGTTACGTGTTACGTCCTGAAGTTTGTGCTCGAAGTCCACCCGCGCAGCGCGGTTGAACATCAACACCAGCATACGGTTCGGATCATGCCCCTGTTCCAGCAGATAGCGGATGCGCCAGGCCAGAGTGGACGTTTTTCCACTGCCCGCCACGGCGGTGATTACCGCATGTTCAAAACCTGCGGTGATGATGGCCCTTTGCTCATCAGTGAGGTAATCGGGCAGATTGGAGGTTTCAGGTATTTGGGGTGGGGGCGACATGCTGTGTATTGTACCCGGCGACTGGTAGTGCTGATACTGGTGCCGCATAATCCTGATAACTTTTGCTTTTCTGCTCGTCGGGATTGACCGCATATTGGGTGCAGGAGGGTTTGGGGGTTCTCTTCCAAAACACGCTCAAGCACATCCATGTGGCGCTTGGGCTCCGCCATCCATGGCTCCGCACAGTTTTGGAAGAGAACCCCCAAACCCTCCCTCTGAATTAGGAGAATGATGTTATGGCTACAACTGCAGAACCGGTGAACGTGCTGGGTGAGAAGTTGGAAATTTGTGGTACAGATCCGGAAACCGGGTTTTATCGGGATGGGTGTTGCAACACTGGCCCGGATGACCTGGGGGCCCACGTTGTCTGTGCAGTCGTCACAGATGATTTTCTGGAATATTCAAGTGCTCAGGGTAACGATCTGAGTACACCAAGACCTGAATTTGGTTTCCCCGGTTTGAAAGAAGGGGATTCCTGGTGCCTGTGTGCATCCCGCTGGCAGGAGGCGTTTGAGGCCGATAGTGCGCCGCGTGTGAAGTTGCGTGCGACGCATCGTTCAGCGTTGAAGTATTCAAAGCTGGAAGATCTTAAACGTCACTCCGTGGATTTGAGCTGAGTGGATGGCGGATCAAATCGGGCCTGATCTGGCCGGGTGGCAGGAGCTGCAAGCCGGGTTGCGGGCTGCCGGACATCGGCGGTTGGTGGTTCTGGAAGGTGAGCGGGCAGCTGCTCTTACGTGGCTGCGTGAACTTCTTCCAGTATTGTCGATAGCGCCAGGCGTCTGGACCGGGCCGGTTGAGGATCAGCCCGAATCCTCGCTGACTTCGATCAAACCGGTCGAGGGACGTCGCTGGCTGGGGCAGGAACTGGCTTGCGTGGTCTGGGATGGCTGGCGGGGGAATCCACCAGACGGTTTTGCGGCGTTGTCGGGAACCCTTGCGGCCGGTGGTCTGTTTTTCTGGCTGATGCCGAAGCTGGGAGACTGGGGCAGTTTCGACGATCCGGATTACCGGCGTACCGGGTTGGACGGAGCCGGTCAGCATCCGTTTGCGGCTCGTCTGGCCGGCACTGTGGCCGGTGACTCTAATACTATTCGTGTCACCCCGTCTGTAGACCCTCGGCCGCCATTGCCAATGGTTGAACCACCCCGCGATGCCTTCCGGGTAGGCGCCACCGATGACCAGCGTGCGCTTGTGGAAGAGGTTGTTCGAACGGGGCTGGGGCGGCGTCGGCGACCGTTGGTGGCGACGGCGGATCGGGGGCGGGGTAAGTCTGCGGCACTGGGCCTGTCGGCGGTTCGTCTTCTGAATGAAGGGCGGCGGCGCGTGGTTGTGACGTCGCCCGGGCCGGATGCGGTGAAAACATTGTTTCACCACGCCCGCTTGGCCAGCGGGCAGGCCTCTGATCCTGACATGGGCACGGGCGATGTTGCGGTGGGCGATCAGGGGCGGCTGGAGTTCTGGCCCCTGGACCGGCTGCTTGCTGAAAAGCCGGAGGCGGAAGTGATCATGGTGGATGAAGCCGCCGCCGTACCGGCAGACCTGCTCAAGCGGATACTGCTGGGTTGGCCCAGGGTGATTTACGCTTCCACGGTGCACGGTTATGAAGGTTCCGGTAGAGGCTTTGCCATCCGTTTTCGCTCGGTGCTGGATGCCGAAACGCCTCACTGGCGCAACACATCGCTTACGGCGCCCATACGATGGTCTGCCTCTGACCCCCTGGAGCCGTTGACGCGTCGGATGTTTTTGCTGGATGCCCAGGCACCACCCGTCAGTGATGACGAAGTGAATATCGCCGTTGAACGCTGGAACCCGGGTACCGCAGAAGACAATGAATTGGAGGAGGCCTTCGGTTTGCTGGTGGATGCCCACTACCGGACCTCACCCGGTGACTTGCGCCAGTGGATGGACGATCCGGCCGCGGTGAGTTGGCGTCTGACCCGGGGTGGTGTTCTGGTCGGCGTGCTATGGGCGACGGTGGAAGGGGGGCTGGACAGCGAGCTTGCAGAGCAGGTCATGTTGGGCAAGCGCCGCTTGCGGGGGCATCTCTTGCCCCAGTCCCTGGCGACCCACAGTGGATTTGCCAAAGCAGCCTGCCAGAGTCTGTTGCGCATCGTGCGGATTGCCGTGAGTGCCGAGGTTCGCGGTGAGGGGCTGGGGCAGACACTGGTGGCGGCTGCAAATGATTATGCGTGCAAGCAGGGGCTGGACGGTATCGGTACCAGTTTCGGCGGTAACGCCGGGTTGTTGTCGTTCTGGCAGCGGTGCGGGTTGGAGCCGGTTCGGCTCGGGCTGAAGCGCGAAGCCAGCAGCGGCGAGTATCCCCTGCAGTTGCTTGCCGGGGTGTCTGCGCAAGGTAAGGCGCTGACAGATCATTTGCGTGGCAGGTTGACGGAGCACTGGCTCACCCTCGTGCCGCGCAACTGGATAGACGCAGAGCCGGAGCTGATTCTGCGGATAACCTGCGGCCTTCCCGCTGACAGACCGCTCAATGAGAATGATTTCAGGGACCTGCACAGTTTTGCCCATGGCTATCGGGGCTTCGATCTGGCCTTGCCGGTACTGAGACGGCTGTCATTGCAAGCAGGCGTTGTCAACGGGATGGCTGACGAACGTTCGCGCTCCCTCTGGGCCAGGGCGGTGCTACAGGGTTGGTCGTGGCCCGAGTTGCAGGCGAACGGTGAATGCGTGGGCCGGGAGGCAGGCGAAGCGGAATTGCGCTCTCTGGTGGGCGATATTTTGCAGAACCGGCCGGACTTGTGAACCGCTCGCTTTCATTGCCGCCGCCGACTGACCAGAATATCCGCAAAAATAAATCAACAGAGACTGAATCACCATGGCCCAGGGAACCGGCACCATCCTCGTGAGATTTCTGGCGGTCCTGGTCGCAAGCGCGCTGATGACAGCGTGCGCGACGAGCACAGATCCATCCAACCTCGAACAGCGTCGCGCGTCGGTGGCGGATACGCCCTTGATGGCGGCGGTAAGCAACGGAAACCTGGAACGGACCAAGTCGCTTGCAGCCTCTGGCCTGTCTTTGAACACACTGACCGAAGCCGGCACACCGCTTTCGGCGGCGGTCAGGGCGGGCGAGGACCGAATTGTCTGGTTCCTGCTCAGCGAAGGTGCAGCGCCGGACCTGGCCACGGCGAGTGGTGTCACGCCACTGATGATCGCCTCAGGGCATGGCCATCGGCGGATCGTGCAGCTGTTGTTGTCGGCCGGCGCCAGCGTAAATGCAGCGGACGGCGAGGGTACAACGCCGGTGATCCGTGCCGCCCGCAACGGTCATCTTTCCGTAGTGAAAGTGCTGTTGGCCGCCGGGGCGAACGTCAATGTGAATCAGGGCGGCCTTTCGCTGCTGATGCACATTGTTGAGGGCGGGGATTTACTGACCGCCGAGATGCTGCTGGCGGCGGGTGCAGACGTCAACTATCGCGGTAGCGATGGGCGAACGGCGCTGGATCTGGCGCGTGCCAGCAACAACCGGGATATCGAGATGTTGCTGATTCAGGCCGGCGCCGAGCTATGAACGCGGGCTTGCCGCCCGTTCAGCGCAGTGCCATGGGGTCGTTACTGTCGTTCAGTTCCGGCTCGAAGTGTTCTTCAACGACAGCGTCAGGCACGTCCCTGACAGTCGGGAATGACCAGACGGGCTTGTGATCCTTGTCGATCAGCCTGGCTCTGATACCCTCCCGCAAATCTGGCCGCTGGGTGCAGCGGGCGGCCATGGTGTATTCCATCCGGAAGACGTCCTTCAGTGACATTTGCTGTGCCTTCTTTAGCTGGGTCCAGACCAGCCAGGCGGTAACCGGGCAGCCGCCGCGCAGGTTTTTCACACAGCCTTGCCACCAGTCGCTGTCGATCTCCGCCGCCATGAGATTTTCAACAATGGCCGGGAGTTCATCGCCTGCGCTGAGCCTGGCGATGTCCTGCTCATGGCGCGCCAGTTCACTGGCTGGCAGTGCCCGGTAGTCCGGATGCTCAAGTTGCTTGACGAGCCGGAACAGGCGGTTGTCATCAGCCGCTGATTCACCGGTCCAGCGCTCCTCCTGCAACCGCTCGATCAATGATTCCACCTGATCTGGCAGGATGGCCATATCGGCCAGGCCAACCCTCAACGCGTCAGAGACGTTCAGCCGGGCTCCGGTCAGCCCCATGAACAGACCGATGCGGCCTGGCAGCCGATTGAGGAACCAGCTTGCACCAACATCGGGAAACAGGCCGATGGTGATCTCCGGCATGGCCAATGTGACATCGGGCGTTACCAAGCGGTAGCGGCAAGCGGAGAAAATGCCAAGCCCCCCGCCCATCACCACGCCGTGGCCAATGGCGATCACCGGTTTGGGGAAGCAGTGAATGGTATAGTCCAGGCGATACTCGCTGGCAAAGAACTCGGCCGGTGCGTCCGGATCTTCGTCGCCGGACAGGGCGCCATAAAGTTCGCGGATATTACCGCCCGCGCAGAACGCACGTTCACCAGCGCCGCGGAAAATAACCAGGCTGATGTGGTCAGCGTCGGCCCACTGATCCAGTACGGCCTGGGTTTCATGGATCATCGACGCGGACAGGGCGTTCAGAGTGGCCGGTGAATTCAGGGTGATCAGGCCGATGTTGCCTTCCCTGCACGCGATTTCCTGAACCTGAATGGGCATGTCGACTTCTCCGCATCGAATGGGGTGATTATTGATCCATCACATTTGAGCTTTGTTCTTGCTGTGCTATAAATTCGTGCAACTTGCGCACCGGCAGGATCCTGTCGGGCTATAAAACGATGAGAGGGTAAAACCAATGAGACTGAAATACCACACCCTGGCCGCCGTGTTCGTGTTGGGGGCTGCCGCTCCCGCCGTTACCATCGCCGCTGGTGATGCTGAGGCCGGTAAAGCCAAGGCCGCCGTGTGCGCAGCCTGCCATGGCAAGAATGGCATCGCGGCCATTCCGGGTTACCCCAACCTGGCAGGACAGAACGAACAATACCTCGTGTCTTCGCTCAAGGCGTACAAGAACAAGCAGCGCAACGGTGGCCAGGCCGCCATCATGCAGGGCCAGGCGGCGGGCCTCAGCGATGAGGACATTGCCAACCTGGCCGCCTATTACGCCAGCCTACCGGCGGATGGTGGGGAATAATCCCCATCATCGTCAGGGTGTGGCGGGCGTTGCTTCGCTGATAATCCGGTAACTGGGTTCGTAAGCACCGGAACCGGGCAGTTTCATCCGGTCCTGGGCGACGAACTCTTTCAGCATCGCTTCCAGGGGTGCCAGTAGTTCCGGGTCCCCGGAAATTTCAAATGGCCCCTTGGCTTGCACGTGGCGTATGCCGCTTTCCTTGACGTTGCCGGCGACGATGCCACTGAACGCCTTGCGCAGATTCGCGGCAATCAGGTGAACCGGCTGGTCACGGTGTAGCGCCAGCGCCCGCATGCTTTTATGGGTGGGCTCGAACGGCATCTGGAATACCGGGTCGATCTTCAGCATCCAGTTGAAATAGTAGGCGTCCTGCATGGCCCGGCGGAAGGTTTCCACGTCCTTCATGCCCTGTTTCATGGTGCGGGCAACTTTGTCCGGGTCGTCGATGATGATTTCGTACTTGCTGGCGGCTTCATCGCCCAGCGCGTTGCGAATGAACTGGTCGATCATCTCGAAGTATTCCGCGTTTTCCTGCTGGCCGGTAAAGACGACCGGGAAGGGCAGGTCGGCGTTGTCCGGGTGCAGCAGGATGCCGAGCAGATAGAGTATTTCCTCGGCGGTACCCACACCACCGGGGAACACAATCACGCCGTGGCCTGTCCGAACGAAGGCTTCGAGGCGTTTCTCGATATCCGGCATGATCACCAGTTCATTGACGATCGGGTTTGGCGCTTCGGCACCGATGATGCCCGGTTCCGTCAGGCCAATGTAACGGCCGTTCTTCACCCGCTGTTTGGCATGGCCAATGGTGGCGCCTTTCATCGGGCCTTTCATGGCGCCGGGGCCGCAACCGGTGCAAATGCTCAATCCTCGCAAACCAAGCTGGTGGCCCACTTCCTTGCTGTACTGATATTCGCGCTCGTTGATGGAGTGGCCACCCCAGCACACCACCAGGTCCGGATGACGCCCTGCCTGTAGTACACGGGCGTTACGGAGGATGTGAAAAATCAGGTTGGTGATGCCTTCGGGGTCGTCCCGGCGAAGACCGACCGCGGACTGGGGGATTGAGTAGGAATAGATAATATCCCGCAATACCGAAAACAGGTGTTCGCGGATGGCGCGCAGCATTTGCCCGTCCACGAAGGCGTGGGCGGGTGCATTGACCAGCTCCAGTTTCAGACCCCGTGGCTGTGGCACCAGGCGAACGTCAAAATCCGCATGGGCTTCCATCAGGGTTTTACAGTCGTCGGTTTCAACACCGGTATTGAGCACGGCCAGGGCGCATTGCCGGAAAAGCCGATACAGCCCCCCTTCGCTTCGGTCCTTGAGCCGGTTGACTTCAAAGTTGGAGAGGATTTCCAGGCTGCCTTCTGGAGATACCAGGGCATTGATGGTGGATTCGGTCATGAACGCAAAAGCTCCTGAATGTTCTGCGGGCCCCTGGCGTCAGGGCGATGCCTTTTTATATGAGTATAGCGAGTATCGGGAATGCCTGATTTTGAGGCAAACGGCGAAACCGTTACACTAAGCGCTTTACTGTAATTACGCTACCCGACAGACGTCCGATTTATGAAACTCCTTATACGCCCCGCCGCCGAAGTGGCCATCAAGAGCAAACCCGTTCGCCGGCAACAGATGCGGCACCTGCGGCAGAATATTCGCAAACTGCTGGCACGCCTGGACGACGATATCCACGTTGAGGGTTCCTGGGACAGGGTTGATGTGGCCATCCCGGATGGGCGCGGCCTTGCGGGCCCGGTGATTGATGAGTTGGGCCGTATTCCGGGCATTTCGACCATCCAGGAGATAGGTGTATTTCCCTGGATAAGTATGGACGACGTGGCGGAGCAGGCAGTAGCAGCCTACGCAGACCGTATCCGCGGAAAAACCTTTGCGGTTCGGGTTCGCCGCCACGGTAATCACGGGTTTCGCTCGATTGATTTGGAGCGCTTTGTCGGCTCCGCCCTGTTTGAGGCTTCCGAGCCCGAGGGCGTAAACCTTCGCAACCCGGATATTGAAGTGCGTATTGAGGTCCATGAGGATCACTATCACATTGCGCATCGCAAACATCGTGGTGCCGGCGGCTACCCATTGGGCGCGGTGGAAACGGTGATGACATTGGTGTCCGGTGGTTATGACTCCTCGGTGGCGGCCTACCTGATGATGCGTCGGGGGCTTCGCTCCCACTTCCTGTTTTTCAGCCTGGGCGGTCCCGCCCATGAAATTGGCGTGCGCCAGGTGGTGCATTACCTGTGGGATCGTTACGGCGCTTCCCATGGTGCCAAGTTCATTTCCGTACCCTTTGAAGGCGTGGTCGCTGAAATCATGCGTTCAGTCAACCAGCGACATTGGGGGGTGGTGCTCAAGCGCCAGATGCTGAAAGCTGCCTCAGACATTGCAGCCGCCAATAACGCCGCGGGGCTGGTGACCGGTGATGCCGTGGCGCAGGTGTCCAGCCAGACCCTGTCAAACCTCAACGTGGTGGACCGGGCCAGTAACGAGGTGGTACTGCGGCCGCTGATTTCCATGGACAAGGAAACCATTATCAACATCGCCCGGGACATCGGTACTGAGCCATTTGCTCGTACCATGCCGGAGTACTGCGGTGTGATTTCCCGTAAGCCGGCCACCCGCGCCAAGCTGCATCGGGTGGAGGAAGATGAAGCCGCTATGGACACCCGGGTTTTGGAGCAGGCCATCGCCAGCCGTCAGGACACGCCGGTCAACCGCCTTCTGGAAACCACCCGGACGCCAGAAGAGGTTGAGCTTGTACATACACCGGCTGTGAACGATGTGATTATTGACGTGCGCCACCCGTCAGAAGGGGAGCAGTCACCCCTGCAGCTCACCAGCAATCAGGTGGTGGAGATACCGTTCTACGAACTGAATGAGCGAATCCAATCGATGCCGGACGACAAGCAGTACCTGCTGTACTGTGACCGCGGCACCATGAGCCGCATGCATGCCTGCCACCTGAAAGCCGAGGGCCACACCAATATCAAGGTGTATGCCCCGGCGAACTGAGGTGGTTACCCTTCCAGCCCCTTGAAGAACTGCTGCACGTTGGCACTCAGGGCTTCCAGGTCATAGCCGCCTTCCTGCACAACCAGTGTGGGAAGACCGGTGCGACGGATGTCGGAACCGAGGCGACAGAAGCCTTCCGAAGACACTGATACCTTGGCCTGGGGGTCGTTGTGGTAGATGTCGAATCCCAGGGTAAGTATCAGCACGTCTGGCTGGAACAGTCGAATGGCGGCCAGTGCCTCATCCAGTTTGGCGAAGAAATCTTCCTCCGAGGAGCCGTGGGGCATCGGTAGGTTGATGTTGTAGCCAAGTCCCTCGCCTTCACCGCGCTCGTCCTCATAGCCACTGACCACCGGGTAGAAATTGGTGGGGTCGCCATGAATCGAGACATAGAGAACATCGCTGCGGTCATAGAAGATTTCCTGGATGCCCTGGCCGTGGTGCATGTCGGTGTCCAGTATGGCGATCCTGGGATAACGGGGTTTCAAATGTTCTGCGGCAATCGCGGCATTGTTGAGGTAGCAGAAGCCGCCGGCGGCGTCCTTTCGGGCGTGGTGGCCCGGTGGGCGACACACCGCATAGGCATGGCGCTCGCCGGCAACCAGGGCGTCAGCGGCGCCGAGCGCTGTCTGGGCCGACCAGTAGGCGGCATCCCAGGTGTTGGCTCCGATGGGGCAGCTGCCATCGGCCTGGTAGCGTGCAGCTTCCGCCAGGATGCCTTTGAGGGCGTTTGGTGATCGGACGAAGATGTTGGAAATCACTTCGTCACCCCAGTCTTCCATCTTTGCCCAGCGCCGGTGGGCAGACTCCAAAAAGCGCAGATAGCCCAGATCGTGGACCTTTGAAATTGCACCGGCACCCTGGTCTGCCGGCTGCAACACCGGAATGCCCATGGCCTTCAGGCCTTCCAGCATTTGAGCGGTGCGATCAGGAACTTCCTGGGGCTGACGCATCTGGCCGCGGGTGAAGTAGGTCTTGGGAAGATGTTGGTCCTGCGCGGGATGAAAAAACGCCTTCATGTTCCTGCCTCCTGATAATGACATGGTTCGAGTATAGGCCCCCGCCGGCGCTGGTCAAAACACCATGGTCTGACTTTACAGTGGCGGTTTCTGCATCCACTATGAGAGACATATCACACTGACGCAAACCCCAATTTATACAATCCGAGAACATTGTGAAAAGGAGCCGAGATGATCGAGTCACCACTGCTTCCCAAGCTGACTGGCTACATCGGCGGTCGCTGGTCTGAATCGCCGGACGGTAACACCTTCGATGTCTATAACCCGGCCACGGGTGAGGTGGTTGCCAGTGTGGCATCGATGTCCGAAAGTGAAGTGTACAAGGCCGTTGAAGCGGGCAAGTCTGCGCTTCGTTTAACCAGTCCCTATTCCATCGAAACCCGTCGCAAGTGGCTGGAAGATATTCGTGATGCACTCAGGGCCAATAAAGAGGAAGTGGGCCGCATTCTGTGCATGGAGCACGGCAAGCCGTTGAAGGAAGCTCAGGGTGAGGTCGATTACGCCGCCGGGTTCTTCGATTACTGCTCCAAACACATTCAGGCGCTGGACGCCCATACCATTCCCGAAAAGCCGAAAGACTGTACCTGGACAGTGCACTACCGCCCGGTTGGTGTTACCGGCCTGATCACGCCCTGGAACTTTCCCATTGGCATGATCGCCAAGAAGTTGTCTGCCGCCCTGGCGGCCGGGTGCCCGTCGGTGATCAAGCCGGCCAGTGAGACGCCGCTGACGATGATTGCGCTGTTCGCGCTGATGGACAAACACGTCGACCTGCCAGACGGCATGGTCAACCTGGTTATGGGCAAGGCCAGTGTGATCGGCAAGGTGCTTTGCGAAAGCCCCGACGTGCCCATGCTCAGCTTCACCGGCTCTACCGAAGTGGGCCGCAAGCTGATACTGGATACGGCAGATCAGGTGAAGAAGCTGGCCCTGGAGTTGGGTGGTAATGCACCGTTTATTGTCTTTGACGATGCGGACCTGGATGCCGCTGCTGATAACCTGATCGCCAACAAGTTCCGGGGCGGCGGCCAGACCTGTGTCTGCGCCAACCGGATTTTCGTTCACGAGAAAGTGGTGGATGAATTCGGTCAGAAACTTGCCGACCGGGTCAATCGCATGACCGTGGGTAATGGTTTGACGGAAGACGTTGACCTCGGCCCGCTGATCAACAAAGCCGGGTTTGATAAGGTGAAGCGCCACGTGGAAGACGCCCTTGAGCGGGGTGGTGAACTGGTGGCAGGCAAAATGCCGGCAGACCTTGGGGATGGCCACCTGTTCTTCCCGCCGACGGTCATTTCCGGGGTGACCCGGGACATGTGCTGCTCCCGCGAGGAAACCTTCGGGCCGCTGGTGCCCATGGCCACTTTCCGCACTGAGGACGAGGTTATCGATGCCGGTAACGACACCGAATTTGGCCTGGCGTCATACGTGTTCACGGCCGACGCGGAGCGCGCCCAGCGGGTGGCCGCCGGGCTGCGTTTTGGTCATTGCGGCTGGAACACCGGTACCGGACCCACGCCGGAAGCGCCGTTCGGGGGCATGAAGGCGTCCGGCACTGGTCGCGAAGGCGGCCTGGAAGGACTGTTCGAATTCGTCGAGGCCCAGACCGTTCCGCGCGGGTTTTAAGGTTCCGGCGTCAACAGGACCTTAACGGAATCATCCACCAGGGTGGAATCGAGGTAACCGATACTGCCCAGGGTGGATGACACCACACTCTTCATGCTGTTCGCCGAGGATACCTCCCTCGGCGGATGGCCCTTTCCGGTCAGAACCTGCCGCGACCAGAACGACTTCAGCCAGGCGTCATTGCGCTCGGTGATCAGGTCATTGAACTCATCCCGCATGCTGTTGCCCGCTGGAAGCTGGAACGCGACCACGCGCTGGCCGTCAGGCATTCGTGAGCTGCGGTTCAGGTAGATGTCCTTCACCTGCTGCACGGTGATGGAATCCGGGCCACCGTGGTGGCCGATGATCACCAATTCCGCCCGCGAGACACTGCTCAACAGGCACAACGCAATGAGCAATGCAGGCACGGATACGCGTCGAATCGCCATGGTGTCCCTCCTGATCAAAATGCGGCATCAAGCCGGACGGTGTATACGTCGGTGCTGTCGAATCGACCGCCGGGATTGCCGGCCAGAGCATCCAGTTGGTTGCCAATCAGGCCCCCAGTGGTTTTGCCAAAGCCCCGGGCGTGGGTCCAGTCCACCTTCATGGCAACCGAGGTGGTCATGTCCCAGCGGAAGCCCAGACTGTAGGCCTGGCGACGTACGTCCAGCACCTCCAGTGGCGTGCCGTCGCGCTCGTAGTTGTCCTGGCTTTCGACCCAGGAAGCCGTTACATAGGGCGTGACTTCCTTTACCCGGTAGCCAAGCGTGATGTAGGCGGAGTCGGTGTCCTGGTAAAATCCGTTCACCTCAACCCGTGTCAGTTCCGACATCAGCAGCCAGCTACCATCATCGTAGGACAGGCCCAATCCCATGAACTCGGTTTTTTCTTCGTCACCAAGCGGTGGTGTTCCGCCGATGGTGGCTTCTGCATGGGCGTAAACGCCACGGAAGGTCCAGAGGTAATTGGTCCAGTTGGCGGTCAGGCCGGTTATGTTGCGTAGTTCCACATTGACGGTCTGGCCAAGGGAGGCGGCATCATCGTCAAGGTGTCCTGCAAAGGCGCGTGTCTGAATGGATGAGCCAGAGAGGTTGATGGTATAGGCCGCATCGGCGCCCAGATAGCTGCGAACCGGCACCGGGTCGTAGACTGCTTCGGGTGGGCGCGCCCAGGGCTGACCATAGCCAATCTCCAGGGTCTCGGATTCCATAAACAGCGGCAGGCGCATTTTACCGGCCCGAAATTCGGAACCATTGCTGAATTGGTGTCGCAGGTAGCCCCATTCCAGTTCCGTGTCCCAGTCTTCGCTACCACGGGACACCAGTTGCAAAACGGCATCGGTATTGCGGCCGAGGGCAAACGTGCTTTGCAGGCCGAACAGGCTCAGAGTTTCCAGATCGGATTTTTCCGTGGCTTCATCGTAACCGGCATCGTTGTTGGCGCGGGTATAACCGGTGCTGAAAAAGCCGTTAAGGCGAACCTTTTCCAGGCTGGATTCGGTCATCTGCTTTTGCATGGAATCCAGCCGTTGCTCCAACTGGTCAATCCGGTCGCTATCATCAGCCATGGCCGGTAACGACAGGGTCGCGGTCAGTGCGAGGGCGGTAAAGGCAAAACGGGGGGTAAAACGGGTAGTGCTTGGGTATACGGAGTACATCGTACATCATCTCCTTTGATGTCTGGTCGCTAGATGCGGGCGCCTTCCTGGCTTCAGGGGACTTATGTCTTGCCCCTGCAATTTGTCTGGTGCGGGAAAACGGTGGCCAGCAGAGGAACAGAAAGTTCTTCCGGGCAACCCGCGGTGGCGAGTATACCCAAGTTGACGCCAGTTTCATAAAAAGTGTTCACATTTTCTGTATCGGTACCTTACATGTGTGCGGTAAACCCAACACACCCGCGTCCGGCAAACCCTCCTTTCTCCTGTTATAATTCTGCACCTGTTCATTTAACCAGTAGCGACCGGATCTCTATGGATGTCTCCCACATTATCGACGCCCTGAACGACGCCCAACGTGAGGCTGTAGCGGCCCAGAATGATCATTTGCTGGTGCTGGCAGGTGCGGGCAGTGGCAAAACCCGGGTGCTGGTGCACAGGATTGCCTGGCTCATGCAGGTGGACAAGGTGCCGCCGACGGGCATACTCGCGGTGACCTTCACCAACAAAGCGGCGAAGGAAATGCGCTACCGCATTGAGCAGATGATGAATATTCCGGCTCGGGGCCTCTGGTTTGGCACCTTTCACGGCATTGCCCACCGGTTGCTCCGGGCCCATTACCAGGACGCCGGCCTGCCAGAGAACTTCCAGGTGCTGGACAGCGACGACCAGCTGCGGCTGATCAAGCGCGTGATGCGTGAGCTGCAGATTGATGAAAGCCGCTGGCCGCCGAAGCAGGCCCAGTGGTTTATCAACGGCCAGAAAGACGAAGGGTTACGGGCGGAACACATCCAGGAAAATCCGGGCGATCATTTCACGGCCACAATGTTGACGGTTTACCGCCAGTACGAAAAGCTCTGCAACCTAAGCGGCTTGGTGGATTTTGGCGAGCTGTTGCTACGCTCCCACGAACTCTGGCTGTACCGTCCGGAACTACTGAGCCATTATCAGAGCCGTTTCCAGCAGATCCTGGTGGACGAATTTCAGGACACCAATACCATCCAGTACGCCTGGCTGCAGATTCTGGCCGGGAACCGGGTGCCGCTAACGGTGGTGGGCGACGACGACCAGTCCATCTACGGCTGGCGAGGCGCGAAAATCGAAAACATCCAGCAGTACCAGCGGGACTTTCCCAACGCCCGGATGGTGCGATTGGAACAGAATTACCGCTCCACGCAACTGATCCTGAAAGCCGCCAACGCGGTGATTGCCAACAACCAGGGCCGGTTGGGCAAGGAACTCTGGACCGACGGCCCGGATGGCGAGCCCATCAGTTTGTATGCGGCCTTCAACGAGCAGGACGAAGCCAACTACATCGCCGACACCATTGGTAGCTGGGTCAACGAGGGTAACCTGCGCAGCGAGTCGGCCATTCTCTACCGTTCCAACGCCCAGTCGCGGGTGCTGGAAGAATCCCTGATCCGTCAGGGTATTCCTTATCGAGTCTACGGGGGCCTGCGGTTCTACGACCGCCAGGAAATCCGCAACGCCATCGCCTACCTGCGACTGGTACATTATCGTCGGGATGATGCAGCCTTCGAGCGCGTGGTGAACATTCCCGCCCGCGGTATCGGGGCCAAGAGCCTGGCGGACATGCGCGCGTTCGCCACTGAACGCAGTATCTCCTTGTGGGAGTCTGCCGAGCGTTTGCTGGAAGCCGGCCAGGTCAAGGGCCGCGCCAAAACCGGTCTGCAATCCTTCATGGGCATCATCGAACGCCTGACGGAGATGGTGGACGATGCATCATTGCATGGTCTGATGAAGACAACCCTGGAGCTGAGTGGTCTCAAGGATTACCACGCCAGCGAAAAGGGTGAGAAGGGGCAGGCGCGGGTGGAGAACCTGGAAGAACTGGTGAATGCCCTGTCGGATTATGAGGTGGAAGAGGGCGTTGATCCGCTGTCGGAATTCATCGCCCAGGCAGCGCTGGACGCCGGCGAGGCTCAGGCGGAAGCGAATGAGGACTGCGTGCAGCTTATGACCCTTCATTCCGCCAAGGGCCTGGAGTTTCCGCTGGTATTCCTGGCCGGTGTGGAGGAAGGCCTGTTTCCCCACAGTATGTCGTTGGAAGAACCGGGGCGGATGGAAGAAGAGCGGCGCCTGGCCTATGTGGGCATTACCCGGGCCATGCAAAAGCTGGTGCTTACTTACGCCGAATCCCGCCGCTTGTACGGCCAGGAAAAATTCCACGCGTTGTCGCGGTTTGTCCGTGAGATTCCCGGTGACTGCATTCAGGAAGTGCGGCTGCGGAATACCGTCAGCCGGCCAGCAATGATGGCCCGGCCCAATGAGGGCCTGTTCAGCCAGGAACCTGACGTTGGTACGGGGTTCAGCCTGGGCCAGCGGGTACGCCATCCAAAGTTCGGCGAGGGCATTGTGATGAACAGCGAGGGCAGTGGTCACCATACGCGGGTGCAGGTGAACTTTGATGAGGGGGCCAAGTGGTTGGTTTTGGCCTATGCGCCGTTGGAGGCCTGCTGAGATCAGGAGCCAGCGTTGTTTGACAAAGCTGATAGTTCGGGAGTCGGCCCAAGAGCCAAACAAGATTTTGCCGGACAAATTGCCGGACAAATTGCCGGTCACTTGGCCGGCCAGGAAAACAGCAAATATGACCAGATGAAGCTGAGTTCCAAAAACTGGAAATGATGTAAATGTCTATTTATACTGGCTAAAAGGTAGGAATATTGCCATCAGCGGGAACTCTGTGCCGCTGCTTTAAACCGGTCATAATACCGGACAAATACCCAGACAAATTGCCGGTCAGAAACTCAGAATCACTACACGAATTAAGGTATCAGATGACTTCCTGGATGAGTGCCGCGCCTTTTGCGCCAAACGAGAAATCCTGTACGGAAGAGGGGCTTCTCGATCTGGCCAGCATCCTGAACAGGAAGGCCGCTCAGATCGCCGGCCAGCTTGAGCCGGAGACAGCGGATACGTTGCGCCGGCACATGGCTGTCATCAACTCGTACTACAGCAACCTGATTGAAGGCAATCGAACCCTTCCTCACCAGATCCGCGAGGCCCAGCGGGGAAATTTTGAGGACGATCCGGTTGCTCGGGACAAACAGATTGAGTCTCTTGCCCACATCGACGTACAAGCTTGGATAGCTTCTGAGGATCGGAGTCTGGAAGAAGTTATTTCCGTGGACTTCATCAAAGAGCTGCATCGCCGATTTTACAGGGACTTGCCTAGCGATCTTAAAAAGGTCGAGCTGGATGAAACGGGGGAGGTCGCCTGGGTTGAAGGTGGAAAGTTCAGGGATCGAGGGGTAAAGGTTGGTCGGCACATACCGCCTGACGCCGAACACCTGGAACAGCTAATGACGCAGTTCTGCAACGAATATAAAAGCGTCAGACACCAAGGTGATCGACGTCTGATCGCAATCGCAGCTGCACACCACCGATTCCTCTGGATCCACCCATTCCTGGATGGCAATGGCCGAGTTGTTCGTCTTTGGACGGATGCGGCATTCCGGGCGGCTGGACTGGAAAGCGTGGGCGTCTGGTGTTTGAGCCGTGGGCTTGCGATTTACTCCGAGAAGTACAAAAGCAACTTGGCTCAAGCTGACGCCGTCCAGCAGGGCCAAACCGATGGCAGAGGCCCGCTCAGTGAGCTTGGTCTGGCCCGGTTCTGTCGTTTCGTTTTGGACACCTCCGTTGACCAAGTCAGCTACATTTCAGAGCTTCTGAACCTGAAATCGATGAAACGTCGAATCGAAGATTTCGTGGCGAGCAGGGATGACCTGAAACCTGCTTCTACATGGGTTCTGTATCAGGCGTTCATTCAGGGATCGATCTCAAGGTACGATGCCCTGACATTAACTGGGGAGCGTGATGAGCGGACTGCCCGGCGACTGCTTAAAAAGCTTCGCGATCTAGGCTTGCTGGTCGATGCAGACCCAAAGGATAGTCGCTCGCCACTTCTTTGGTCTGTTCCGGAACATGCTGAGCCAGTCTATTTCCCAAAACTCTCACCCCAGTAGTTGGTTCCCGCTTCAACGTCGAAAAGCATCGAAAGGCAAATGTTCGCTTTTGTTTATGTGCCCGGAGTATGCCTTGGTCGCAAATCGGACATTCAGCCTCTTTATTTAAGAGTGTTCGTATGACCACAAAACGGACCTTTTACAACGCGTTGATGTCGGCCTTTATCTTTGACTCAACACGCTATCACGCCCGATTTTCCAGTTTTGAACGGAGCGAAATTCCGGGATTGGGTAATCCTGACGTTGCTTGAAGAATGAGAGATCCCACTTGGAACGGCACTGGTGAGTGTGCGCGTTGAATTGTAAGAACTGAGTCCAGAAAGACTTGGAATATTGGTCGGTCTCTCCGCAAATACCATCTCGGCAATAGAGCCAGATGCCGATTCAGTAAGCATAAGAACTCTCAATCGGATTTTGATTGTGTTCGGAATGACTGTCACTATCAGCCCTGTCAAAGATTGATTTAAAAATCATTTTTCTCTGTATAGTGTCACATTAAATGGGCACAGCTTGCAGGGTGAACCGCCGACAAGTCGGGAAATTGAGAAGGATAGCAATGATGCTCGTCAAAAAGATCATACATCCCTTCAAATTATTCCAGGCATGGTTTACCAACTCTAGAACGTGCTGTGCTTCACATTTGCATATTCCGGCCCATCGTGACCGCCCATTCCGTTTGAACGTGACCGCCTGTTCCGGGTGATCGTGACCGCTCATTCCGTTTTATCGTGACCGATTTTGGAC